>NZ_JAKUGG010000010.1:0-203036 GCF_022663835.1 Bacillus cereus group sp. BfR-BA-01347
GGTCGGCTACGCATCGTTGCCTTGGTGAGCCGTTACCTCACCAACTAGCTAATGCGACGCGGGTCCATCCATAAGTGACAGCCGAAGCCGCCTTTCAATTTCGAACCATGCGGTTCAAAATGTTATCCGGTATTAGCCCCGGTTTCCCGGAGTTATCCCAGTCTTATGGGCAGGTTACCCACGTGTTACTCACCCGTCCGCCGCTAACTTCATAAGAGCAAGCTCTTAATCCATTCGCTCGACTTGCATGTATTAGGCACGCCGCCAGCGTTCATCCTGAGCCAGGATCAAACTCTCCAATAAAGTTAGTTTGTCTAGCATCTAAAATAAAAATTGACGTTTCACGTTGTTTGTTTCGTTCAGTTTTCAAAGAACTTGTCCGTCGCTTCAGAAGCGACTTCATCATATTAACATCTTCATTTTTCGATGTCAACTAAGTTTTAAAATTTCTTTTTTGTCGTTTTCTGCGTTTCCGCATCAGCGACGTTTATTAATATACCATCACACTTTTTAAATAACAAGTGTTTTTTTATAAAAATATAAAAAAATTATCTACCCTACTTTCTTCTATAGAAATAACTATTATCCTCTCTACTAAAAATAGTTATTCTGATTGTATACTACTACACTTCATTCAACAAAATTGAATTTCACAATACCTTCCCAAATTTTCATTCTCTTCTATATTAAGGTTTATAATAATTATCCTTCTATAAAATAACTATACAAATTAGCCGTAAGAAAAAATCCCATCTACATTAAACAGTCACTCACGCGCATTATCCCCTTCCTTCTCATTCGAAAATTCCCCCCTACAAATTAACAACATTCCAATCCTAATATAAACTTAAGGGTATTGTTAGAATTTTTTTACATTTAATTAATGAAAAATATCCATTTTTTGTTATATAGTAAGAAAGGACGCACTCAACTATAAATAAACCAATGGAGGAATTATTTTATGGATAGGTTAACAAAGTTTTCATTAAAAAACCGAGCTGCCATTATCATCATGATCTTTCTCATTTCCATACTCGGTGTTTATTCCGGCTCTAAATTACCTATGGAATTTTTACCAAGTATCGACAATCCGGCAATTACCGTCACAACCTTATCTCAAGGACTCGACGCTGAAACGATGACAAAGGATGTAACTGATCCTCTCGAAAAACAATTTCGCAATTTAGAACACGTCGACACCATTACTTCTTCTACATACGAGGGATTATCACGTATTGACATTGCGTATACATCAAAAGCAAACATGAAAGATGCAGCACGCGAAGTCGAAAAAGCCGTCAATACAATTAAATTACCTAAAGATGTAACCAAGCCCGTAGTTAGTCAATTAAACACTTCTATGATTCCACTCGCTCAAATTACTATCCAGAAACAAAACGGTTTTTCAAAAGCAGATGAAAAACAAATTGAAAAAGAAATCGTACCACAACTCGAAAACATTGATGGTGTTGCCAACGTTATGTTTTTCGGAAAATCCACCTCTGAATTATCTATCGTACTTGATCCGAACCAATTAAAAAATAAAAACGTAACATCACAGCAGGTACTAACTGTTTTACAAGGAAAAGAAACTTCTACTCCAGCTGGGGCAATTACTGTTAATCAGGAAGAATACAACCTCCGCGTCATTGGGGACATAAAAAATGTAAATGCCATTAAAAACATCACTGTGGCACCCCAGGTGAAATTGGAAGACATTGCTCAAATTGAAATTAAACAACACTACGATACAATCTCACATATAAACGGAGAAGAAGGCACAGGATTAATCATCATGAAAGAACCGAGTAAAAATGCAGTTGCCATTGGAAAAGAGATTGATAAAAAAGTTAAAGAGATAGATAAGGAATATAAAGATCAATTTTCTATTAAACTTTTGGCTTCAACCCATGAACAAGTTGAAAATGCTGTTACTAACATGGGAAAAGAAGTAATACTTGGAGCAATCGCTGCAACTCTAATTATCTTAATCTTTTTACGTAACTTCCGAACAACACTCATCGCTGTTGTCAGTATTCCATTATCTATTTTATTAACACTCTTTTTACTACATCAATCTAACATTACGCTTAACATTTTAACACTCGGTGGTTTAGCTGTTGCAGTTGGACGTCTCGTCGATGATAGTATCGTTGTCATCGAGAATATTTTCCGCCGTTTACAAAAAGATTCTTTCTCTAAAGATATCATTCTCGATGCAACGAAAGAAGTCGCAGTCGCAATTACTTCTTCTACTTTAACAACGGTTGCTGTTTTTTTACCTATCGGCCTCGTATCAGGAGCAATCGGAAAATTAATGTTACCTATGGTATTAGCAGTTGTATATTCTATTCTATCATCCTTAATCGTTGCACTAACAGTTGTTCCACTTATGGCTTTTTTACTACTCAAAAAAACAAAGCATCGAAAGCCAAGTTCTTCATCACGATATGTCGCTACGTTAAAGTGGGCTCTTTCTCATAAATTCATTATTCTACTTACTGCATTTTTATTATTTGTAGGATCAATTGCAGCCTATATATTACTACCGAAAGCAAACATAAAATCTGAAGACGACACAATGTTATCTATTAACATGACATTTCCAGCAGATTATAATGCTGAATCTCAAAAACAAAAAGCATTTGATTTTGAAAAGAAATTACTTTCTAATTCAGATATAACAGACGTTATTTTACGAATGGGATCTAGCGCAGAAGATGCACAATGGGGGCAAACAACTAAAAATAACCTCGCTAGTATATTCGTAGTCTTTAAAAAAGGTTCTGATATTGATCAATATATTAAAGAGTTAAAAAAGGAAAATAAAACTTTTGAGCCTGCTGAACTTGATTATATAAAAACAAGTTATTCAAGCTCTGGCGGCGGCAATAACTTACAATTTAACGTAACAGCTACTAACGAAGCGAATTTAAAAGAGGCGGCTACTATCGTTGAAACAAAACTAAAAAGCATGGATGATCTTTCTAAAGTAAAAACAAATTTAGAAGACTCTAAGAAAGAATGGCAAATTCATATTGATCAAACAAAGGCTGAACAACTAGGTTTAACACCAGAAATAGCTGCGCAACAAGTAGCATTCCTTATGAAGAAATCACCTATTGGCGAAATTACAATTAATAACGAAAAAACTACTATTATGATAGAACACAAAAAAGAAAACATTAATAAACAAGAAGATATTTTAAATACAAACATACTATCACCTATTAATGGCCCAATACCTTTAAAAGACATCGCAACTATTTCAGAAAAACAAACGCAAACAGAAATTTTCCATAAAGATGGAAAAGAAACAATCCAAATTACCGCCGAAGCTTCAAATGAAGATTTGAGCAAAGTAAACACAGCAGTAAATAAAGCGATGACTGACTTAGATTTACCTAGCGGTGCAAAAGTAAATATCGCAGGAGCTACTGAATCTATGCAAGAGAATTTTACGGATTTATTCAAAATTATGGGGATTGCAATCGGTATTGTATATTTAATTATGGTTATCACCTTCGGGCAAGCACGTGCTCCTTTTGCAATCCTATTCTCCTTGCCGCTAGCTGCTGTCGGTGGTATTTTAGGATTAATCATTTCACGAACACCTGTTGATGTAAATTCCTTAATTGGCGCATTAATGTTAATCGGTATTGTTGTTACAAACGCTATTGTATTAATAGAAAGAGTCCAACAAAATCGGGAACACGGAATGGAAACAAGAGAAGCCTTACTTGAAGCAGGTTCTACTAGACTACGCCCAATTATTATGACAGCTATTACAACAATCGTTGCTATGCTCCCACTCCTATTTGGCCAATCCCAAGCAGGAAGTATGGTATCAAAAAGTTTAGCCGTCGTTGTCATTGGTGGTTTGGCAGTCTCAACTGTTCTTACATTAGTAGTCGTTCCAGTTATGTATGAACTGTTAGATAAAATTGGGAGAAAAAGACGCTCCCGTAGGAAAATCAGCACTTCTACAGAAACACCTGATATTTAAAAACAAAAGGCGTTATCTTCAAAAATGAAGATAACACCTTTTCTCTACTTAATCATATAATGCATCATTTTTTCCACATATCGCTCTATAGGTTTACTAGAATCCACAATAAGATATTCATTATTTGAAGGTCTTTTACTACCATTTAACCACTTTTTAAAACCTACTTCCGACTCCACCTTTTCAATTTGACTGATCATACGCTTACGTGTTTGCAGTCTCCTATTAATCTCTTCCATATCATTAAGATAACACTCAATATATTTATATTTCACACCATGTTTATTTGATAGTTCAATCCCTTTTTCAACCATTCCCTCATATAAACACGGACTATCCAATATAACACTATGCCCTTGTTCTAAATAAGAATCAATCAATACCCATTCGGCATCATACGCAAGCCCTCCAACAATCGTTGATTCAATTCCTTTTACTTTTAATGATTTTAACAACGCGGATTTCAAAACATCATGATCTACAATTACAGCACCTGTTGATTTCGCTATATACTTAGAAACTGTCGATTTTCCTGACCCAGGAAAACCTGACATTTGCAGAAAAAACAAATTAAAACTCCTCTCTAAATTACATCTGTTCTTCTTTATAATTAATTACAAATTCAACAATCATTACATCCATTCCTTCTATATTAAAATACAAAAGAACCCCCTACTTATAAATAGAGAGTTCTCCTTTGTAACTTATGCCGCTTTTACCTTCTTCGTCGTTTTACTTTTTCTTTTCGTTCCTGTAAAACGCTTGTGTAATATAGACGCTACCAAGCGTGAAATAACATTGAATAATAATACCATAATAATTAATACAGCTGCAGATTTTGTCGCAATCAACTTCGCATCTGGAATAACTCCTTCAGAATTTAATTTCCAAATGTGAACCGCTAATGTTTCAGCTGGTCTAAACGGATTTAAAGGATGCGCAGGACTTGAGAAATCCGCTGCTGAATTTAAAATCGGCGATGTTAAACCCGCTGTGTAAATTAATGCTGCCGCTTCTCCAAATATACGACCCGCCGCTAAAATAATACCTGTAATAATTTGCGGTAATGACGATGGGATAATAATACGAGCAATCGTTTGCCACTTCGTTGCACCTAATCCAAGACTTGCCTCTTTTACATTATGAGGAACTTCTGAAATCGCATTTTCACAAACACGTGTTAAACCTGGTAAATTTAAAATAGTTAAAGCAAGAGCACCACCCATTACTGTGTATCCCCAGCCTGTCATTGTAACGAACACTAACAAACCGAATAAACCAACAACAATCGAAGGTAAAGACGCCATTGTCTCAATACATAAACGAACAAAATTTAAAAAACGTCCTTGTTTTGCGTACTCCGCTAAATATATTCCAGCACCTAAACCAAGAGGAATAGATATAACAAGCGTTATAACAAGCATGTAGAAGGAATTGAATAACTGTGGACCAATCCCACCACCAGCTCTTGTATTACTTGGTTCTCCAAACAAGAAATTAGGATCCCAAAATCCCCATCCCTTTTGCAGAATTTCAAACACTAAGAATACTAGTAAAGCTACAACAAAAGCTGCAACTGCATAAAAGATACCTGTCCAAACTTTATTTACCGTTCTTGCATTCATTATTATCGCTCACCTCTTTGCCCAATCGCTCGAATTACTAAAATAAACAGGAATGAAATAACAAGTAAAATCATCGCTAAAGTCCATAGCGCATTGTTCCAAGCAGTTCCGTTTAATGTATTTGTCATGTCCATTGTCAAAATACCAGTTAACGTTGCTGTCGGACTGTATATTCCTTCTGGTAATTTAATTGTGTTCCCGATTACCATTTGAACCGCTAATGCTTCACCAAAAGCACGCGCTAAACCTAAAACAATACCTGTTAAAATCCCTTTTTTCGCAGCAGGAACAATCACTCGGCTAACCGCTTGCCATTTCGTTGACCCTAAACCATAAGAAGCTTCTAAATAATCAAATGGAACAGAGCGTATTGCATCAGAAGCGATACTAGCAATAGTAGGTAAAATCATAATACTTAATACAACAATACCTGCAATTAAACTAAAGCCCACTCCTCCAAACGAATCACGTAATAGCGGCACTAAAATCGTAACCCCTAATAACCCGTATACAACCGAAGGAATACCAACTAATAATTCTAAAACAGGCTTCAATACTTTATTTCCAAACTTCGGCGAAATTAAATTCATGAATATAGCAAGAGCTATAGCAATTGGCGCACTAATAATAACCGCACCTAACGAAACCACTGTTGAACCTACAATGAAAATCAAAGCCCCGAAGGTTCCTTCGTCAGCATTTGGATTCCATTTTGTGGATGTTAACATCTCAGTAAATGAAATACCGCTTTGTGTAAAAGATTGAATACCTTTACCACAAATAAACGCGATAATAGCTAATGTAATTAAAACAATAAAAATACCACAAAACGTAACAAGCGATCTTCCTATATATTCACTTTTTACGTAATTAATTTGTTTTTTCCCCTTCATCACAGGTCAGACCCCACTTCATAGATTGAAATGAACAGGACTGGCCTTGCAGCCAGCCCCATAAACTTTATTACTTATTTAATTTAGACATTGGGATGTAACCCATATCTTCTACTTGCTTTTCAAAGTCTTTACCTTTTACATAATCAATGTAAGCTTTTGTTGCTTCTTTCGCTTCACCTTTTGTTACCATGTACTCGTAAGACCAGAATGGATATTTACCAGACGAAATGTTTTCAACTTTTGGTTCAGCACCATCAATTTTCACTGTTTGTAGTGCACCTTTTTTGTCGCCAACCATGTAAGACATCGCTAAATAACTTACTGAACCTGGAGTAGAGTTAATCGCTTGCTCTACTGCACCGTTAGAATCTTGTGTCGTACCAGTTCCATCATTAATCTTTGCTTCTTTCATAACTGTCTTTTCAAATGTAGCACGTGTACCAGATGAAGCCGGACGGTTAATTACGTTGATTTTTTCATCTTTCCCGCCTACCTCTTTCCAGTTTGTTACTTTTCCAGTGAAGATATCTTGTACTTGTTGCACTGTTAAGTTATCAACTTTTACATCTTTATTTACGACAAGTGCGAATGCAATACCCGCAACCTTGTTATCTACTAATTCTTTCGCTTTTTCAGCATCTTTTATTTTATCTCCTGATGGAACATCTGAATTACCAATTTGTACTGCACCCGATGCTACTTGGTTAATCCCAGTTCCACTACCGCCACCTTGTACTTGAATAGAAACTTTTGAATTTTTCTCCATGAATTTCTTTCCAGCTTCCTCCGCAAGAGGTAGAAGAGCTGTAGAACCAGCTGCTGCAATCGTACCTGATAACTCTTGTTTTGTATTATCGCTTCCTTTAGCAGTTTCTTTACTAGCTGTATCTTCTGCTTTCCCACATCCAACTAACGCTCCTGCCACCACTAAAGCTGCTAAAGAAAATTTAATACCTTTTTTCATAACCATGTCTTGTACCCCCATTTGGATTATCGCTTTTCGAATTCATTTTCTTTCGAACACAAATTCATTGTAGGACAACAATATTATGTGAGTGTTAAGCAATTTTTAATTTTAAGTAAATGACGATAATACTCTTTAAAAGCTAG
The DNA here is from genome assembly GCF_022663835.1 of Bacillus cereus group sp. BfR-BA-01347. NCBI lineage: Bacteria > Bacillati > Bacillota > Bacilli > Caryophanales > Bacillaceae > Bacillus > Bacillus cereus group sp. BfR-BA-01347. The sequence goes on from NZ_JAKUGG010000010.1 coordinate 7,638, forward strand.
GAATCCCAACATTTATAGTTAAAGAATCCAACAAAAACCACACTAACTATGCTGTAATGTAAATTTATTCTTAACAATGTAAATTCAATGTAAATGTTTTTCTATCTTTTCCCTTTCTAGTTAAAGTTAGATTTACAATTCCGCGCATTTTGTAACTTTTACACGCCTAATTTGTGAACATTAAAAAGAATTTCAGTAATATTTTTTAGTACAACTAAATAAATTGGAACAATTCTAAAATTAAATGAATATTTTTAAAGTACTAATTGACAACATAATCCAACGTGGTCTACTATATTACTAACAAAAAGTTTACCTTAGGAAACTTTTTAAACTTAAACTAACAATATAGAGATGAGGTAACTTTTATGGTATCGGCTAATACAAAACCACTTTCCGAATTTAGAACAGGAGAGTTTGTACAAATTGAGAAGATACAATTAGAAGGAACTATGAAACGACGTTTATTAGATTTGGGATTTATCCCTGGGGCAACGATTAAAGTATTGCAACGCAGTCCACTTGGAGATCCAGTTGCTTATCAAGTAAGCAACACAACTATTGCACTGCGCAAAGAAGAAAGTTCCCTTATTTTCGGGGTATTAATAGGAGATGATTTCAGATGAGCAAACATCGTATCGCTTTAGCTGGTAACCCGAATACCGGGAAAAGTACATTATTTAATACTTTAACAGGCTTAAAACAACATACTGGCAACTGGACGGGAAAAACTGTTTTAAAAGCTGAAGGGGAATATGAACATAACGGAAGTAAATATACATTAATAGATTTACCTGGAACTTACTCACTATATTCAAACTCTGCGGATGAAGAAGTAGCAAGGGATTATATTATATTTGAAAAACCAGAAGTAACTGTAGTCGTTGTAGATGCAACTGCAATGGAAAGAAATTTAAATTTAGCACTTCAAGTGATTGAAATGACGAGTAACGTAGTCATTTGTATTAACTTAATTGATGAAGCTGAGAAAAAAGGCATCGTTATCGATGAAAAGAAATTAGCAAAATCACTTGGTGTGCCTGTCGTTAAAATTTCAGCACGTAACCGAGTAGGTATTGGTCATTTGCTGAATGTTATTGCAAAAGTAGCAAATAAAAAAATAATTCCAACACCAATTAAAATTACTTACAGCGAAAAAATCGAAAATATGATTCAGGAATTAGAACCACAAATTTATAAAGTGTTCGGTGATACGTATCCAGCACGTTGGATTGCGTTACGTATACTAGATGGAGATAAAAATTTCTTAACTACACTTCAAAAACACCATAATGAACCACTTGTAAGGGAGGTCGTAATTAATGGAATCTCACTCAGCCAGTAAAGCTCTTCCATTAGACTATATTATTCAACATGCACAAACACTTTCAAAAGAAGATATACGAGATGATATAGTCGGAGATATTTACCGAACATCTGCAAGCATATGTAAAGAATCCGTCCAATATACAAATACTGATAAATTATATCGTTCCGAAAAACTAGATAAAGTTTTCACATCTCCAATATGGGGATTCCCAATTATGCTTGGTATTTTATCTATTATTTTTTATCTTACAATTGCAGGCGCTAACGTACCATCTGATATGATTGCCGAATTCTTCGGATGGGCCGAAGGATATTTAACATCTTGGTTCCAAGCAGCACATGCACCTGAATGGTTACACGGCATTTTAATACTTGGTTTATTCCGTGGTATCGGTGCTGTTATTAGCGTTATGTTACCACCTATGGCAATCTTTTTCCCTATGTTCGCGCTATTAGAAAACTACGGATACTTACCACGTGTCGCGTTTAATATGGACCGCTTATTCAAACGATCCGGTGCACACGGGAAACAATCTTTAACAATGGCAATGGGATTTGGTTGTAATGCAGCAGCCATTATGTCAACACGTATCATTGAATCACCACGTGAACGTATGCTAGCAATCTTAACAAACAACTTCGTACCTTGTAACGGTCGCTGGCCTATGTTAATTTTAATGGCCTCATTATTTATGGCTGCTGGTTATACAGGTAGTATGCAAACACTTGTTACTGCCGGCGTTGTAGTTGGAATGGTTGTAATTGGTATTATTATGACATTAACCGTTTCTTGGGTACTATCAAAAACAGCTTTAAAAGGCGTTCCAACTCACTACACACTTGAGTTACCGCCGTACCGTAAGCCAAAGGTTTGGAATACAATTGTGCGTGCAACACTCGATAAATCAGTCTATGTTTTAAAACGAGCTGTTGTTGTAGCTGCCCCTGCGGCTGCATTAACTTGGTTACTAGCTAATATTTTCATCGGTGATACAAGTCTACTTATGTATTTTGTAAACTTCCTGGATCCATTCGCTAAAATGTTAGGACTTGATGGCTTTATTCTAGCTGCGTTCATTCTTGGACTACCAGCAAATGAAATTGTTATCCCAATTTTATTAATGTCTTACTTATCAACCGGGGCTTTAACTGAAATAGATGATTTTAATCAAATTAAAAATTTATTCTTAGAAAATGGTTGGACTTGGTTAACAGCGTTAAACACAATGTTGTTCTCACTTCTTCATTTCCCATGTGGAACAACACTGGTTAACATATATAAAGAAACAAAAAGTGCAAAATGGACATTCTTATCGTTTGCAATCCCTACCGTTATCGCTATTGTTGTGACATTCCTCTCTACACAATTGGTACATTGGTTAGGGCTTGTATAAAGCAAAGCATACATAGAAGGTATCCCCCTTCACATATGCTTTGTATAAAAGAAACCTGAAATCATTCAGGTTTCTTTTTTTGCACATCAGTATTCCAAGGTTGCGCTCCATACGTTGTGAGTTTCTTATGAATAAAGTATATGGCTCCTGGAAGAATCGCTATTAATATTGTGCAACTAATTCCTAATCCAGTAAACAACTTCCATCACCTTACTTCACTTTCTTTGGTAATGCTGAACCTGAATGTTCAATTGTTGGATCAACGTGAACATTAATTTCAGCATTACTAAAATAATTCTGACCTTGATCCCAATTCTTACTAATTTTCTTCCACTCTTTATAATTATGCCTCTTATATACCTCTCCTAATTCCAATACATCTACCTTATATTTTTTTTGAACAAGCTGTATAGACTTTTCAATACGCTTCTTCATTTCCTTTGAAATCTCTTTCTTTAAAAACTTTTCATTCATCACTTGTTTCGGTTCATTAAAATGTAACTCAGCTAATATGCCTTCTGTGGACAAATGAATATCAAACTTCGGTTTTGTAGCATTTTCAGTAGACACCTGAATCTTTCGGCGCAACTTATGAATTTCATATGTAATGAGCTGATTCTTTTTACGAACAGTAAAGAAACCTCCAATTTTTTTACCTATTACATAGTTCATTCCTAATGTTTGTTCTCCACTCAAAGTTCCAACGCACTTATTATCCTTTCCACGGATCAATGCCGCTCCTTCCATTTGTACTCCTTGTTTAGTTAATCCTAAGAGAGGTAATGCAAAACTTCGATCTGCGATCATTTTCCCTTGTACCTCACCAATTCTCGCCGCCTCAATCATTTGAGCGTTTTTCGGAGGATGTTCAGCTAACATATCAATGTACTGCGCCGGTAAGTTTTCAGGTTTGGCGCTCTGTTTTAAAATAGATTCTGCATTTTTCTTGGAAACGAACAAACGAATATTTCTTCTCATTTCATGATCACGAAAATATACATCTAACGTATTTTGCAAAACATACGGATTCGCTAGTAATTCATCCGAAAAAATAATGACTTGTATATGCGGAAAAAATAATGTTCGACTAATTTTTTTAGCAATTATTCTTATTTGCTCGAAGACGCTATCTGCTTTCGCACTTACGTTAATATAATTTTCACTATCTCCATCGCCCTGTCCACCTTGTTGTGCTAACTTACTGGGAAGTACCATCTGATACGTCCCTTTCATAATCGGATTTGATTTCTTTTTCTTCACAATATCGTAAGCTGCGCCTACTACAAATCCTCTTTCTTCTATTTCTTCTAGTTCAGAACACCCACTTATAAATCCAGCTAAAACCATAACCATTATAATTTTAAGAAGGTTTTTCATTTCTACCATTCCTTCTTTTCATTTTATATACAATAAAAACTAGCAAAGGAGCTAATACGACAAACCCCATATCTATCCACGCTAAATACGTTCCGTAACTTGATAACGTATCTAAATTACCAGGGAGCATATTCAGCATAAAAATCAGAGGCGCGCTTCCGAAAATAAAAATATGTTTCTTCACTTTCGGAAACATGGCACAAAACAATAAAGATGCGACGTCATAATACATTGCTGTAGTGTTATAAATAGTAATAATCCAAGTCGTAAAAAAAATTGCATCGAACCTTTCTAAAAAGCCTCCACCAATTTCAATTTCTTTCCCTAATTCAATTGTTGGATATGTCAATCCACGAGTTGTCATATACGTAAAAACACTAATACAAGTTACATAAATTAAAATATATGAGAGCACATTTACTATCACGGCTTTTGCAACTGCCATTGGTGCCTTTTTCGCTGTCTTATCATTCAACAACACAGCATAAAACAGAGCTACCTCAAATCCAATAAATGTGAATATAGAATTTTTAACCCCAACAGCGTACTGACTTACTTCCGTTTGAAAAGCTGGAAATAAATTGTTTATTTCCATTAAATTTATATTCAATAAAGAAAGAAGCACTATCGCAATTAAAACAATAGGTAAAAATAGAACATTTAACCTTAATAAGGCCGCTCTTGATCCTGCTATTCCGTAAATAACAACTAGTAAGAAGAAGAAAGACAGTAGTTGTATCGGTGTCTCACTAAATAAATACGTTTGAGAAATAATTGAAATCATTCGCGATTCATATGCTGTCAAAGCAGCAAACGTTAATACTAAAACCATACTAATCGTGTATGCTACCGGCTTTGTCAAATGTGCACTCGTATATTGAACAAAGTTTTGTTTTGGAAATAAAATAGCCACCCTCGTTACAAACCAGCCTAAAACTGCACATATCAATCCACCCAAAAGCAAAATAATCCAACCATCTGAAAATAAAGTTTGGTTAGCAATATCCCTTGGCATAGATAATGCTCCTATACCAATAATGGTCGATGATACCGCAAACCCAATTTCCCGAGATCCAATTTCTTCATCGCCATACTCAAATGGTTTCAATTATTTTCGCTCCTTTGGACGTACTGTAGAATCTTTCGTTTGTAAATATTCCGGTCTCTCTTTCAACATTGATTTTGGCATGCGAATAAACTCCTCTTTCCAATCTTTATAAAATGCAGGAGCAATTGGAGTTGTATACGGTACACCAACACTTGTTAAATTTGTAATATGAACAGCAAGCGCAATAAGAGCTAGAATGATTCCATACAACCCAAAAGCCGTTGCTGCTAATACAAAGACGAAAAGTAAAATCCGAAACGTAATTGTGATGCTATACACTGGAAGTGAAAATGTAGCAATAGCTGTAACCGCAATAATGATAACTAAAAATGGATTTACAATTCCTGCATTCACCGCTGCCTCTCCAATTACAAGACCACCTACAATCCCAATTGTTTGCCCCATCGGTTTCGGCAACCTAATTCCTGCTTCTCGTATTAGCTCCATCGTTAATGCCATCATTAACGTTTCAATATATGCAGGAAACGGAACCCCTTCTCTTGCTCCAGCAATTGAATAAGCCAATTTAGAAGGAATAAGTCCTTGATGATATGAGACGAGCGCTACATACATCGCTGGCATTAAAATCGCAATTATACCAGAACCCATCCGCAAAATTCTTAATAAAGTCCCAATTACCCAGCGCTCATAATGATCTTCCACAGATTGAAAAATATCAACAAATACTAATGGCGCAATAAGAGCAAACGGTGATCCATCCACTAAAATAGCCGCCTTACCTTTCATTAATGAGGCCACAATATTATCAGGCCTTTCTGTGTTCAAAAATTGTGGAAACGGTGACAAATTATTATCTTGAATTAACTGCTCAATCGTTCCCGTCTCAAAAACGACATCTGTCACTATTGATTGAAGACGCCGATCTAACTCTTTTACAATGTAAGGATTAATAACGTCTTCTACATATACTAAAGTTACTTCTTTTTGGGATCTCTTCCCTATAATATAAGATTGAAATCTCAGCTTTGGGTCACGTAAACTACGGCGAATTAACATTTTATTCACGTTAATATCTTCATTTAATCCGATCCTCGGTCCACGTATTAAATCTTCTGTCACTGGTGGTTCTAAACTTCTCTTCTCCCAAGCCCTACTATTAATAACGATAGCAGTTTGAATATTATCAATTAATATAACTGTATCTCCCGCTAAAATCGCATTCATAATGTCTGGAAACTTCGTCTTTACACCAACTTCTGCGATAGAAATAAAACGATCCAATAACGTTTGAACAACGGCTTCCTCACTTGGAATTTCTTCGTATTGCAGCGTACGAACGACATATTTATAAACATTATCCTTGTCTGTTAACCCACATAAAAACACAACCGCACAACGTGTAAAACTCCCAGCAAGAGCAACTTCTCTAATTGTTAAATCATTAGGTGAACCTAACTCATCCCTAATTTCTTTCATAACTTCAAATAAGTTACCTTCAAGCTCTAACAATTTCCCCACCTAACTTCCTTTTCAACAAGTTTTTAGTTAGATTCCGCTAATAGAAGAAAATATATACAAAAAAGAGCTATCTCTTTTCAAAGATAGCTCTAATAAACGAATTACTTTTCTACTATTATGCTGTTTTTCTTTATAGATACACTTTTTGTAAATCCACTAACTACAAACATCACAATCATATTAATTAACAATGCGACTATACCTACATTTAAATCTTTTATAGACTGCGGAAAACTCGGAAACATCGTAGCTATATTAGAGCCCGATAAAGTGATATATGCAACAACTAATAACCCCATTCCCATTCCTGCAATCGCTCCTTGCTTCGTAATAACCTGACGTGGAAACAAGCTACATACAAGTGCAGGGAAAAGTTGTGTAACAATACTGTACCCCATTAATAGAAGGGCTCCTATTGTTTCTCCTCCTTTAAATGTAAATAAAACTGCTACGAGCGTTACTACAGGTACAAATAACTTTGCAGCTTTAGCAACTTGTCTATCTGAAGCAGATGGAACCATCGTTCGATAAATATTTTTCGCTAACAGTGTAGAAGCCGCCATAACAAGCATAGAGCCTGGAACTAACGCCGTTAATACTCCCGCACTACCAATAATTCCAATAAACCAAGGATCAAAAGTTTGTAAAGCAAGACGGAATAACGAAAGATCCACATCCGCTCCCTTTAACCCAGGAACTTGCAATATAGCAGCAAACCCTGCAAAAAATACGAAAAGTAACACTAAAGAATACAATGGCATAATTGCTGCATTTTTACGAAATACTTTTTCATTTTTTGCAGAAAAAGCAGAAGCAAATGTATGAGGCCACATATAAAAACCTAGGGCCGTTAATATAATAGTAGAAACAAACCAAGAAATACTCATTCCTTCTTCAGGTAAAGATAAAAATCCCGGCTTCGCTGCTTCTACAGCCTCAAACATAGGCTGAAATCCTCCATAATAATGATACGGTAAATATATACCTAAAAACATAACGATAAACAGTATCATAATATCCTTCAAAGCAGCCGTCCAAGCCGAACCGTGTATACCTGAAACCATTACATATATAGTTATAACAATAGCACCAATCCATACTGCAACAACAGGTGACACCCTTCCGTAAGAAGCTTCTGAAACGATAATCCCTAGTCCCTTTAACTGTAAAACAAGATATGGGATGATGGAAACAACACCAACAACTGAAACAATAAGTCCAAGAGCTTTACTTCTATATTTCTTCGCAAAAAAATCCGACTGCGAAACAAGGTTATGCTCTTTCGCATACTTCCAAATTGGTGGTAATAAAAAATACGATAAAAGATAAGCTAAAGCACCATATCCCAAAATATAAAAGGTAGGTGCTCCTTTACTATACGCCCAGCCGCTTCCCCCTAAAAATGTAAACGTCGTATAAATCTCACCTGCCATCAGGAGAAAAACAAAAATAGTGCCAAATCCTCTTCCCCCAACTGACCATTGCTCTAAATTCATATCTTTTCCATGTTGTGCCCGAATCCCTAAAAATAGTGCGAGAAACAAAAATAAAATAATGATAAGTAATGCAGTCATTTTACATCCTCCTTATTAGCAGGATCAAACACGTACACAAGCCCCATACAAAGAGATGTAATAAACACTGATAATAATACCCAAAATAATAAAAATGGCATCCCTAATACGTAAGGAGTAACTGAATTCGCAAATATTGGCCCAACTACTAAACAAAGAACTGGGATAAGCGCTAGAATGTGTATTTTCTTCATCTCATTCTCCTTTACTTATAAAGTTCATAATGGCTGATACAAAGACTTCCACTCCAATCGGTAATGCATCTTCGTCAATCGTAAAACGAGGGTGATGATGAGGATATATAATACCTTTCTCTTTATTTCCCGCTCCGATAAAAAAGAATGCCCCTGGTGCCTTTTGTAAAAACGCTGAAAAATCTTCTCCAGCCATCGTCGGCTGCAAACGAACAACTCTATCTCTTCCATAAAGTTGTAATGCCGTTTGTTCAATAAGCTCTGTAACTTCATAATTATTTACAACTGGTCGATATCCATATTCATAAGAAAACGTATATTTCGCTCCGTAAGATTCCGTAATATGCTTCACAATCCGCTCAATCTTCTTCTCTGTTTCACCTCGTAACTCATGTCTTAAACTCCTCACTGTCCCTTCAATCTCCGCTTGCTCTGGTATTACATTATGAGTTGTCCCCGCATGAAATTGCGTAACGGATATTACGAGAGAATCTAATGGATTCGTGAGGCGAGATACAATTTGCTGAAGTTGCGAAACGACTTGTGTACCGATTGCGATACTATCTACCGTTTCATGAGGGATTCCAGCATGTCCACCTTTTCCCTCTATCCTAATTTTAAAAACATCCGGTGCAGCCATTGCAGGACCATAAATAACGCCTATTTTCCCAACCTCTAACGACGCCCAAAGGTGAGCACCAATGATATAATCCACACCTTCCATTACACCTGCCGCAATCATTTCCTCTGCACCACCAGGAAAATTTTCTTCAGCATGTTGGAATAGAAAACGAATCTCCCCTTTAATCTTCTCTCTTGCTTCTACTAACTTATGTACAACCCCAAGTAATATCGCTATATGTCCATCATGGCCACATGCATGCATTACACCCGGATATTTAGAAATAAAGTCAAACTCATTTTCTTCATGAATAGGAAGAGCATCCATATCGGCTCGAACCGCAACTGTTTTGCCCGGCTGTTTACCTACTAACTTTGCCATCACACTATATTTAGTCGGCCGTGACACTTCTAAATATGGGCATTTCCGAAGTATATCGAACACAAACTGCGATGTTTTTTCTTCTTGAAAAGATAACTCTGGATACTTATGAAAATGCCTTCTCCACTCAACTAACTGATTTTTTGACAAAACAAGTTCCTTTGCAACATCCATACCCCTTCACTCCTTCTTCACCAAGTTAAATGTTATTATAACGTGAATTGTTAACTTTTAAAAGAATCTTCTGAATTTTCAATTACAATAAAACAAAAAGAAAAAGCCATCCAAAAGATGACTTTTTCTTTATTATAAAATAGTAATCGCTTGTTTTCCCATTTGCTCCCAAGCTTTCTCAAATTCTGCTCGTGGAACAGCCAAACGTGGATTATTTTTCAGAGGATCATTTACATATACAAAGTTTTGATCATATCCAATTACTACTGCACTATGCTCATAATATGTAATTTTCACTTCGCCTGAACTCGTATTCCATGTTTCAAAACTACTTTCAGCTAGCGGCTTAAACGTCGTATTAATAATGACCCATACCGGGGAGCCAGAACTAATTACTTTATATATATCTTGCATGTCTCTACCTGTTAAATTAATTACTTTTTCAGGAACATATTTTTCTGCTAAATCAAAGATTGGTTTATTGTATACACCATATCCAGGCTTTGCCTTTGTATAAATATTTCCTACAAATCCCTCGTAAGGATTTCCACGCAAACCATTTTGTTCAAATGGAACACGATAAATTTCGCTAGCAAGTTGCATCTTATCTACTTGTACACCTTTATATTGCAGCAACATAGCTAAACTTGTCACTTCACATCCTCGAGGTAATTCTGGTAATTGTTTAATAAACGGAACATCTTCAATCATAGCTGCTTCTTTCATTTCAGATAGAAACTCTAAGCGTAAAACTTGCGCCTTTTGCATGATTTTATCTTTCCCTATAAAAAATGCAGCAACAAGTATAATACCAAAAACAAAAAGATATTTTAACTTTTTCATTATAAACAAAACTCCATTAATTATTATTTTACAGACACAACTCTTATCATTGTACCTTTCTTCTTACTAGTTTGCTAGAAAGATCATGTGAATTATCGCTCATAAAATTAATTGTAAAAATTCTAATTATTTTTAATAAAAAGAAAAATAAATATACATTTCCAGAATATTTTGCTAAAATCAAAATTGTTAACATAGTGAAGATATCACCATGTTAACAAACATTCTTAGAGTATTTAGTCATAGTTCGTTTTTTACATACTCCATTCATTTCATAGCAAATAAACCGAGTGTGTGTTGCATCCCCCACTAATGATTAAAAACTCAGAATAAAATGAAGTTCACACATTCAAGAAAATACGGGGTGAGGGGCATATGAATCAACAAATTGAACAAACAAATTTAAAACGAACAATGAAAAGTAGACACCTATTTATGATTGCACTCGGTGGTGTTATCGGAACCGGGCTATTTATGGGATCTGGTCAAATCGTCCATAATGCCGGACCTGGTGGCGCTATTCTTGCATTTTTAGTCGGTGGATTTGTTATGTATTTAACGATGTTATGTCTTGGTGAATTATCTGTTGCTATGCCAGAAGCAGGTTCATTCCAAAGCTATGCAAGCAAATTCATTTCACCTGGTTTTGGATTTGTTGTCGGTTGGATGTATTGGTTAAATTGGGCTGTTACAGTTGGTGTAGAGTTGACAACTGTAAGTATTTTAATGAAACGCTGGTTTCCAGACGTTTCTTCATGGATTTGGTGCGTTACATTTGCAGCAGCGCTCTTCCTCGTAAACGCTTTATCAGCAAAAGCATATGCAGAAGCAGAGTTTTGGTTCGCAAGTGTAAAAGTCGCAACAATCGTTATTTTCATTGTACTTGGTGGGGCTGTTATGTTCGGTTTACTAGACTTTAATGGAAAGCCAGCTCCGATGCTTCATAATTTCACTGAAAATGGCGGGCTATTTCCAAATGGTGCATTAGCTGTTCTTCTTACGATGATTACAGTAAATTACTCCTTCCAAGGAACAGAATTAATCGGAATCGCTTCAGGAGAAAGTGAAAATCCTGAAAAAACAATTCCAAAAGCGATCAAAAATACAATTTGGCGAACTCTCTTCTTCTTCGTCTTAGCGATATCAGTTGTTGTAGGTTTACTCCCATGGCAAGAGGCTAATCTAGTCGAAAGTCCGTTTGTACTTGTTTTTGATGTAGCCGGTGTCCCATATGCAGCGGACATTATGAACTTTGTTATTATTACAGCTGTATTATCCGTTGCTAACTCTGGTCTATACGCAAATTCTCGTATGCTGTGGGCGATGGCAAAACAAGGAATGGCAAGCCCAGCATTTACGAAATTAACTAAAAAAGGTGTACCGCTAAATGCATTAATTTTCAGTCTGATTTTTGCTAGCCTTTCCTTATTAACAAGTGTATTTGCAGCAGATACTGTCTTTCTAGTTTTAACATCTATTGCAGCAATGGCTGCCGTTGTCGTTTGGATGTCAATCGCCGCTTCACAGTTTTTCTTCCGTAGAAATTTCGTGAAAAATGGTGGCGACATAAATGATTTAAAATATCGTACACCGCTCTATCCACTAGTTCCAATCGTAGCGTTCTCGCTCAATTTCATTACATTTGTTAGTTTGGCTTTCATTCCAGATCAAAGAATTGCTCTTTATTGTGGCATTCCATTTATGATTATTTGTTACATTTTATACCAAGTTAAATATAAAAAAATTGTCACACTTGAACAGCCGCGAACTGTCACACGATAAATAAACTAAATATACAAAACATTCAGCTATCTTTCTTATGATAAGATAGCTTTTTTCTATTTCTTGGATATCCTGGTATAACTTTATTTATCTTAAAATTTTCACAATCACGTTTTTCTCTGGAAAATAGTTTACAATGTAATCAAGTTACAAATGATATTCACCTTAAAAAGTGTGCATTTGTGTCTATTTTTTAACAATATATCAAAAACTATTGCCTTCTATAAATTAATAGGTTTATATTGTTTTATTGGCATAGTTTCAATCCAAGGAGAAAGGAGATTTTCAATCGTGCAACTAAAGAAAGCGTTTTGGAAGTTGGCTTCGCTTCTTCCGTTATCATTACTTCTGTTCCTCGGTGGCTGTGATAAAAAACTCGCAGTATTAAATCCGCAAGGACCTGTTGCAAAAGCACAGTATGATTTAATTGTTTGGTCATTCTTGCTTATGTCATTAATTATCGCAATTGTATTCATTCTGTTTACAGTCATCTTGATTCGTTATCGTGAAAAACCAGAGAATATGGACTATGAGCCACCTGAACAACACGGTAACACATTACTAGAAATTATTTGGACGCTTGTTCCTGTTATTATCGTTATCGCATTATCGATTCCAACAGTAAAAGCAACTTATGCTTCTGAAGAGGTGCCGAAAGAGTCCAAACATATTAAACCAGTTGAAATTTATGTTACATCTGCAAACTGGAAATGGTTATTCAGTTACCCAGAGGAAAAAATTGAAACCGTTAACTATTTAAACATCCCAGCTGGTGTACCAATTCAATTCAAACTGACTTCTGTCGGCCCAATGAATGCTTTCTGGGTACCAGAACTTGGTGGTATGAAGTACACAATGGATGGCATGATTATGGATCTTTATTTACAAGCTGATAAGCCAGGTTCTTACCTAGGTCGTAGCGCGAACTTCTCTGGTGAAGGATTCACACACATGGAGTTCGAAGTTGAAGCAAAAACTAAAGAGAAATATGACAAGTGGGTTAAAGAAGTACAACAAACTGCTCCTAAACTAACAGAAGATAAGTACAACGAAATTGTTAAACCTGGTGTAGTTGGTCGTATGACATTCTCTAGTCACCACTTAAGTTATGTAGATCCAAAATCACTTGAATATTGTGATTACAACTACTACAAAAACAAAAAATAATAGCTATTATTCCAACAGATTGGAGTGAACACAGTGAAGCTTGATGAATTCTTTGTCACAGGTGACCCGATTATTTACGGTGCAGACGCTTCTATCGTTCTTGTGACATTAGCAATCATTTTCGTACTAACAAAGTATAAAAAATGGAAATGGCTTTGGGACGAATGGTTGACAACTGTTGACCATAAAAAAATCGGAGCTATGTATATTATTTCTGCGGTTATCATGTTATTCCGTGGTGGTATGGATGGTTTAATGATCCGTGCACAGTTAACATTCCCAGAAACAACTTATTTAAACGCTGAACACTATAACGGGATCTTTACAACACACGGTACAGTAATGATTCTTTTCATGGCAATGCCATTCGTTATGGGATTAATGAACCTTGTAGTACCATTACAAATTGGTGCTCGTGACGTTGCATATCCGTTCTTAAATGCTTTAAGTTTCTGGTTATTCTTTGTCGGAGCAATGTTATTCAACATCGCTTTCGTAATCGGTGGTTCTCCAGACGCTGGGTGGACTTCTTACTTCCCAATGGCAGGTACAGAGTTTACTTCTGGTGTAGGAAATAACTACTACGCAATTGCATTACAGATTTCAGGTCTCGGTACGTTAATGACAGGTATTAACTTCCTTGTTACTATCTTAAAAATGCGTACACCTGGTATGACTTTAATGAGAATGCCAATGTTTACTTGGTCAATCTTAATTACAACAATTATCATTATTTTCGCTTTCCCAGTATTAACAGTTGCTCTTGCATTAATGACATTTGACCGTCTATTCGATGCTCACTTCTTTACGATGGCGAGCGGCGGTATGCCAATGTTATGGGCCAACCTATTCTGGGTATGGGGTCACCCTGAAGTATATATCGTTATTTTACCGGCATTCGGTATTTTCTCTGAAATCATTAGTACATTCTCACGTAAGCGTCTATTCGGTTACAGTGCGATGGTATACTCAATGGTTGCAATTTCTTTACTAAGTTTCGTCGTATGGCTTCACCACTTCTTCACGATGGGTGCAGGTCCAGCGGTTAACTCATTCTTCTCGATTTCGACAATGGCGATTTCGATTCCAACCGGTGTTAAGATCTTTAACTGGTTGTTTACGCTGTATAAAGGACGTATTCGTTTTACAGTTCCAATGCTTTGGTCATTGGCATTTATTCCAAACTTCGTAGTCGGTGGGGTTACAGGGGTTATGCTTGGTATGGCAGCAGCTGATTATCAGTACCATAACAGCTACTTCTTAATTGCTCACTTCCACTACGTATTAATCGCAGGTACAGTATTCGCTATGCTTGCTGGATTTACATTCTGGTATCCAAAAATGACTGGTCATATGTTAAATGAACGCCTAGGTAAATGGACATTCTGGATCTTTATGAGCGGATTCAACATCTGTTTCTTCCCAATGTACTTCTTAGGTTTAGATGGTATGACTCGTCGTATGTACACTTACTCTGAAAGTCTTGGATGGGGATGGCTAAACCAAATCGCATCTGTTGGTGCGGTAATGATGGGTATTGGTTTCCTACTTCTTTGTTACAACGTAATTTGGAGTGCTCGTCACGGTGAACGTGACACAACTGGAGATCCATGGGATGGCCGTACACTTGAATGGGCTACTCAATCTCCTGTACAACATTACAACTTCGCGAAACTTCCTGAAATTAAAGAAGCTGATGCTTTCTGGTACATGAAGAAGCGCGGGGAAACAGTTACACCAGCAGAAGAAGACATCAAACCAATTCACATGCCAAGTAACTCTGGTGTGCCTATTATTGCGTCTGGATTCTTCGGTCTTGCAGGTTTCGCATTAGTATTTAGCTGGTTCTGGCTTGCAGCAATCGGCGGCATTGGTATTTTAGCTTGCTTAATCTATCGTTCATTCGATTACGATGAAGGTTACTATATTAGTGTTGATGAAATTAAAAAATCAGAACATGTAGCATGAGAGGTGAAATGATATGGCGGCTTTAGATAAAAGCTTACCTTTGGAATATCAATCCGAACAAAGCAGATTGAATATCCTAGGATTCTGGATTTTTCTTGGGGCTGAAATTATGCTGTTCGCAACACTTTTCGCCTCTTATCTAGTACTTGCTGGTCGTACGGCAGATGGTCCAACACCAGCACAACTGTTTGAACTTAAAACGCTTTTAATTCAAACATTACTACTTTTAACAAGTAGTTTCACATGTGGTATCGTGATTCACGAAATGCGTAAGCACAACCAAAAAGCGATGCTTGGATGGTTCGTCCTTACATTACTTTTAGGTGCAGGCTTCCTATTCTTCGAGATTGAAGAGTTCATTATGTATATTGGTGAAGGCGCAACAATTCAAACAAGTGCTTTCCTATCTGGATTCTTCGTTCTTCTTGGAACGCACGGAGCCCACGTAACAGGCGGTATCATTTGGGCAATTTGTGTTATTATCCAAATTTTAAAACGAGGTTTAACACCAGTTACAGCTCGTAAAGTATTTATTATCAGCTTATACTGGCATTTCCTTGATCTAGTTTGGGTCTTTATTTACACACTAGTTTACTTGAACGGGATGGTGGCGTAAATGAGTCAAAATAACAATCAAGCAAACGGGCATGCGCATAGCGGATTCCCTTGGTCACACGTTTTCGGATTTATTTTATCGCTTGCACTAACGTTTCTAGCTCTATACGTGGCACTTTACACAAACCTGCCACTATCAACGATCTTAACTACCATTATCATAATGGCTGTTGCGCAAGCGTTGTTACAATTAATTATGTTCATGCATTTAAAAGAAGGAGAAGGAAGAGTTCAAATTCTTACTATGATCTACAGTTTCTTCGTTGCAACCGCAACTGTTGGTTTAACTGTATGGATCTTCTTCTCAATGTAATGTACATGAAAAGGACTGCTGAGATTGCTCAGCAGTCCTTTTTTTATCCTCTCCCCTATTACATCCACATTACGGAATTAACAACATAATCATGAAAAATATACTTATTATGACAAATGTTAAGAAAACTCTTTCTTTATGAAATCGAATCCATATGCGTTGCTTTTCTACCTATTATATGGCTAAATAGGTACTATATTTATTTGAAGGGAGAGAACGCAATGGAACATCATACTTCTGTTCTATCACTTATGGTTGTCGTTGCAATCGCGTTTTTCGTTCCCCTTTTGTTACAACGCTTTAAATTAAAAGCACTTCCTGTGGTCGTTGCAGAAATTATTGCAGGAATCTTTGTAGGTAAAAGTGGGTTTAATATTATTGAGCCAGATATATGGCTTCAAGTTTTATCAACATTAGGATTTATCTTCCTCATGTTCTTAAGCGGTTTAGAAATTGATTTTTCTATCTTTAAACAAAAAGGGAAAAAGAATACGACAAACGAACCAAATACATTTCAAGCAGCAAGCATTATCTTCTTATTTATTTTCATCTTATCTTATGCCCTATCATTACTATTCGTATGGCTAGGATTCGTAGATAATGCAATGTTCATGACTTTAATTATTTCAACTATTTCTTTAGGTGTTGTTGTACCAACATTAAAAGAGAACAACCTAGGAAAAACTGCAATCGGACAAATCATTTTATTAGTTGCTGTTATTGCAGATTTAGTTACAATGATTTTACTCGCTGTTTTCGTCGGATTAAATTCCGAAAGCGGCCAAAGTATGTGGCTCTTACTTATTCTATTCGGTGCCGGTATTATCATTTACTTTATTGCAAAACGCTTTAAAAACATTCCATACTTAGATAGTTTAAAAGCTGGTAGTGTACAAATTGATACACGAGCTGTTTTTGCACTCATTTTAATCTTAGTTGGGTTATCGGAATCTGTTGGAGCAGAAAATATTTTAGGAGCCTTCTTAGCAGGTGTACTTGTATCGTTATTATCACCAAATGAAGATATGGTGGAAAAACTTGATTCTATCGGCTATGGTTTCTTCATCCCTATTTTCTTCGTAATGGTTGGTGTAAATCTAGAGGTGTGGTCTATTTTCAAAGAACCTTCTAGCATGCTAATGATCCCAATCTTAATTGTAGGACTCTTTATTTCGAAACTCTTACCATCACTCGTCTTAAGAAAATGGTATCCACGTAATATCGTACTTGGAAGTGCAATTTTATTAACATCGACACTTTCTTTAGTTATTGCGGCTGCACAAATTGGTGAAAAACTGGGGATTATCAGTCCAAGTTTATCTGCCTCTCTTATTTTAAGCGCAGTTATTACTTGTATTTTTGCACCTATATTGTTTAAAAAAATGTTCCCAAAAGTAGAAACACCAAAACCAAAAGTAGCTATTATTGGCGCGAGCAGAATTACCCTTCCGTTATCACTAGATTTAAAACGAGAAGATTATGACGTAACGCTATATATGATGCGGCAAAACAAAATAAATGATGAAGAAGCGAAATCACACGACTTTCCTATCGTGAAATTAGATGATATTACAATCGCATCATTAACTGAACAAACAGCATTTGATGCAGATCGCGTCGTTGTTGCAACAAGCGATGATGAACAAAACTTATTATTGGCAGAACATGCAAAAGAGCTAGGTGTTGAACATGTTATTGCAAGTGTAGAAGATCCACTTCTACAAGAAAAAGCAACGCAAGAACATATCGCTGTATTCTCAACAATTAACTCTACACGTATTTTATTACGTGCACTTATTGATAAACCTAGTCTCGTTCGCTTAATTACAACAGCAAACGAAACAGTACGTGAAGTTGAACTGCGCAGCAATAAATATAACGGCGTTGCGCTTCGCCGCCTCCCGTTTTTAGGTGATGTACTTGTCATTCAAATCTACCGCGGTAACAAAGCATTAATACCACATGGTGATACAAGACTACAACACGGTGACACATTACTTGTAACAGGTTCAAAAGAACATATCGATACACTAAAAAACATATTAGAGTAAAAAAATGCCCCTCACATAATTGAGGGGCATTTTTTTAACTTCATATGGTAAAATGTTACTATCACATATTATGAGGATGGATCACATTATGTCTATTGTAACTTTAGCTCTTTTATTATTAGCAGAAATACTCATTGCCATTATTCTCATCGGTGTTAGTATTGAGATTTGTAGTTACGGATGGAAAAAATCGAATGGAATAAAATATTCTTGCCTCCTACTTTCACTCCTTCTCGGAACTGCTAGCATACTCGGACTTCTCGCCGCACCTGCTTATTTCTTTATACAATTAACAGAAAAAGCCTTATAAGAAAGGATGTTAATATGATTATCGTGAAAAATATTGAGGGATCTGAAACTTACGTATTACGTCAAAAAATTTTACGCCCCAATCAAACATTAGCAGATTGTAAATATCCTTCCGATTATGAAACAGACACCTTCCACTTAGGCGCATTTATAAACGATGAACTAATTAGTATCGCTTCCTTCTCAAAAGAAATATATCCTGACCTACCAGCCGGTATTCATTATCGTCTACGAGGAATGGCCACATTACCTGAGTTTCGAAACAACCACGCTGGAAGCTCCTTAATTCAGAATGCAGAACAAATCTTACAAGAGCGTCAAGCAAATATGTTATGGTGTAATGGCCGAATTACTGTAGCTGACTATTACAAGCGCTTAGGCTTTCAGGAACATGGTGAAATTTTTGAAATTGAACCAATTGGCCTTCATAAAGTTTTGTATAAAAAGATATAAGAAAAGCTTTCCTCAATACAGGAAAGCCTTTCTTATATTTCAATCTTCTCTTTTTATTTTTTTCATATATATGTATATAAACAAACTAGGAACTAAAAAACAAGCAAACATAATAAGTCCTGTCATACTAATTTCCTTTATCGAAATATCTGGTGTTACAACGATACAAATAGCTAAAATCCCAATAATAATACCCACCGGAATGAATAATAGCTTCATAAAATAACGACGCGACACTCCGCCCGTATGCTCATACACTTCCACTGAATTTTTCAGATTTAAAAAGTTAATAATTATTATCCCGCCCATAAATACCATTAATAAATCCGAAACACTTTCATATCCTGCCCCTTGCAAGACATAGCGGTAAAAGACGATAGCTAGTATGACGATATTTTGTAAAATGAAAGCTAATCTAATATGTTTTAACCCTTCAATCATTAAACGTTCATCTTTCACGATTTTCATCCTACCACTCCTTTTCCTCCCAAAACAAATCATTCAACGTTTTATCTACTGCATAACAAATTTTTAAACATAAATCTAAAGATGGATTGTATTTCCCCTTCTCAATTAAACTAATCGTTTGCCTTGTAACGCCTACTTTTTCTGCTAATTGTTGCTGTGTTAAATCTAACTGAACACGCGCGACTTTTATTTTACTTACAGCCATTCATGTTCCTCCTCTATCTTTATTGTAACATATATATTCCATTAAGTAATTTATATTTTACGAAACCAATTAAGTTTTCATCTTATCCCGATTGGTGCGGGCTAATACACAGTGAGGATATCCCCTACTGCCCATAGTTTCACTTTATTATACACAAAAAGGGAGCCTCCCATAAGAAGGCCCTCTCCTATATTTATATTATAAGAATAAATGACATCCAAATAAGAATGCAAATAGGTATAGTAATTGATGTACTTCCATCCCTTTACCCTTCACAATTTTCAAGACTGGATATACTAAAAATCCAATTGCGATTCCATTTGCAATACTAGATGTTAACGGAATACCTATAAAAATTAAAAATGCTGGTAACGCATCTTCAAATTCATTCCAATTAATATCTCGAATGCTTTGTGCCATTAAACTACCTACTATAATTAATGAAGGAGCTGTAATAGCGGCTACACTTGATAAAGAAGCAATAACAGGACTAAAAAATGCCGTTATAATTGTTAGACCAACAACTACAATCCCTGTTAATCCAGTTTTACCACCTGCAGCAATACCTGCTGACGATTCAATCGTCGCTGCTGTTGGGCTTGTTCCAAAGATAGAACCTGTAGTCCCGCCAATTGCATCTGCAATAAACGCTTTACCAAAACGCTTCTCTGTATTGTCTGTAATTAAACCTGCTTGTTTAATTAAACCGAGTAATGCACCTGTTGTATCGAATAAAAGTACAAGTAAAAATGAAAATACAACGCCGTATAATCCGTATTCAATTACATCTGAAAAGGCATTGATTGGGTTTGAAACGATAATACCCTCTGGTAAATGAGGCATCGCCACAATTTTATCAGCAAACTTCAATTGCCCTGTAAAGAAGGCAATAATTCCTGTCACAATCATACTAATAAATAATGCACCGCTCACACGCAATGTCATTAATACCGCCGCTAATATTAAACCAATTAAAGTTAAAATAACAGCTGGAGAATGAAAATCACCAATCGTAACTAAATTAGACGGATGATCCACGATAATTCCAGAAAGGCGCAATCCAATAAAAGCAATAAATAGTCCAATTCCACCTGCAATTGCATGCTTTAAACTATCAGGAATTGCTAAAATTAACTTTTGCCTAAACGAAGTAAAAGATAATAAAAGAAAAATAATCCCCGTTACAAATACAGCTGAAAAGGCAACTACATATGTAATCCCTTCTGCCTTCTGTACAACAGAATAAGCAAAATATGCATTCATTCCCATAGCTGGAGCAATAACAATCGGGTAATTCGCGAAAATCGCCATACCTACTGTTCCAACAACGGTTGCAATAATTGTTGCTGTAAACGCTTGGTCAAATGGTACACCTGCATCAGATAATATTTTTGGATTGATGACAAGAATATACGCAAATGTAAAAAAAGTTGTGATGCCAGCTAAAAACTCTTGCTTCACAGAAGTGTTATATTTTTGTAATTGAAACATGCTTATGTACCCTTTCTACACCTGAATTATTATCACACATTCTTTTTCTTACTAGTATGTGAGAAAATATAATACTTAATCTTAACAATCAATAAAAAGAAGAGTCAATATATTCCCTAATAGTTAGAATTTTAAGTTTAAGTCTGACAAGTACAGATGTAGTACAGTTCATTATGATTATTTTTGTAGCATAACAGATAGAAATGTTTTATAATTTGAAATAGTTAAATATTTAGTAAACGCATTCAAATATCGTTCACTCTACAAGGGGGATTCTTCTTATGCAGCACACAAACAAATCTGGAACTTTAAATCGTGGTTTAAAAGAACGACATATTACTTTAATGTCACTGGGCTCAGCTATTGGCGTTGGGCTATTTTTAGGATCCGCTTCCGCCATTAAACTAGCAGGTCCTTCTATTTTGCTAGGCTATATGATTGCCGGTCTCGTTATTTTTTTCATTATGCGAGCGCTTGGGGAAATGGCAATTGAACAACCTGTTGCTGGTTCTTTTAGTAAATATGCATATGATTATATTGGACCACTCGCTGGTTATATTACTGGTTGGAATTACTGGTTCTTATGGGTTGTTACTTGTATGGCTGAGATTACAGCAGCTGGTATTTACATGCAGTACTGGTTCCCAGATATCCCGCGCTGGACTTGGGCATTACTTGCTCTATTATTAATGAGCGCTTTTAACTTCTTATCGGTAAAAGTATTTGGAGAACTTGAGTTTTGGTTTGCTCTCATTAAAATTGTCACAATTATCTGTATGATAGTAGTCGGAGCTGGTATTATTTTATTCGGATTCGGAAACGGTGGTATCGCTACTGGTATTTCAAACCTTTGGTCACATGGTGGCTGGTTCCCAAATGGATTTTCTGGATTACTACTCTCCATGCAGATGGTACTATTCGCTTATTTAGGCGTTGAATTAATCGGTGTTACAGCTGGTGAGGCTCAAAATCCGAAGAAAACACTCGCAAAGGCAATCGATAACGTATTTTGGAGAATTCTACTCTTTTACGTTGGGGCATTATTCGTTATGATGGCAATTTATCCATGGAATGAACTTGGTGAGAAAGGCAGTCCATTCGTATTAACATTCCAGCAAATTGGTATCGCAAAAGCAGCAGGTATTATTAATTTTGTCGTATTAACAGCAGCTCTTTCTTCTTGTAATGGTGGTTTATTTAGTACAGGCCGTATGCTATATACATTAGCTCAGCAGAAAAAAGCTCCTGAAAGATTTGGTCGTTTAAATAAAAATGGCATTCCAAGCCAAGGAATTGTAGCAACTGCTATCGTTTTACTCATTGGTGTTATATTAAACTATCTCGTACCTGCAAAGGTATTTACATGGCTTACTAGCATTTCAACTTTCGGCGCAATTTGGACTTGGGGAATTATATTAGTTGCTCAAATTAAATTCCGTAAAAGCTTGCCTACTCAAAATAAACAAAAGTTATCGTATAAAATGCCTTTATACCCATTAAGCTCATATTTCTCACTCGTTTTCCTTGTATTAGTATTAGGTATAATGGCGTATTCAGAAGATACACGAATCGCATTGATTGTCGGCCCAATTTGGCTTATCGGCTTAGCAATTGTATATTACATGAAAGGGTTTCATAAGATTGATGAAACACCTAACTCAAAAATTAGTTAAGCAAAACATCCCTTCCTTATTACTTGGAAGGGATGTTTTTATATCTATATAAATATTTCTCAACATAATTCACGGTATTTTTACAATCTTTTAATATTTTTTATGTTTTCCGTCTTTATTTTTACAGAAAAATAAATTACATTATTAAAGCACATATATTTATTATTAGGGGGATTCTTCTATGAAGAATAAAAAATGGATTACATTTTCTTTAGCAACAGCAATTACACTAAGTATAGGGACCTCGTTCATACCGTCTACTTATGCCGAAAGCTCTGTAGACCCAGCTCCTGAAATTGCTGCAAAAGTTGTAAATCAAAACAATGGGAAGAAAGTATTATTCGATAATACACACGGTCAAACTGCTGGGACAGCTGACTGGGTTATTGACGGCGGCTTTTCTGACTTCGGAAACGGCATTGCAAAAAATGGATATCACGTAAAGGAACTTCGTAAATCAACACCTATTACATACGAAGACTTAAAAGATTACAATGTATTTATCGTTCCAGAAGCTAATATTCCTTACAAAAAATCTGAGCAGGACGCTATGTTACAATATGTAACAAATGGTGGTAGTATCTTCTTTATTGCTGATCATTACAATGCAGATCGTAATAAAAATCGCTGGGACTCTTCTGAAGTATTTAATGGATATAGACGCGGTGCTTGGGATAATCCAGCAAAAGGAATGTCTAATGAAGAAGCTAATTCACAAGCTATGCAAGGAGTAGAAAGTTCTGATTGGCTCTCTGACAACTTCGGTATTCGCTTCCGCTACAATGCACTTGGTGATGTTTCAGCGAAAACAATTGTATCACCTGAACAATCTTTCGGAATTACAAAAGGTGTTTCGTCTGTAGCAATGCATGCTGGTTCTACTCTAGCAATTACAAATCCAAAACTAGCAAAAGGACTTGTTTACCTTCCAGAAAATCCATCAAAATGGAATAACGCTGTTGATAGTGGCGTTTATAATGGCGGTGGTATTGCAGAAGGCCCATATGCTGCAATTGCAAAAGTAGGACTTGGAAAAGCTGCCTTTATTGGTGACTCTTCTCCTGTTGAAGATGCTACGCCAAAGTACGTTCGTGAAGATTCTGGCCAAACAAAGAAAACTTACGATGGTTATAAAGAAGAAAACGATGCGATTTTATTAGAAAACATCGTAAATTGGTTATCAAATAAAGAGACATTTACAAGTTTAGATCAAGTAAATGGTTTACAACTTGATTCACCTACCGCTCTACAAACATTTGAACAGCCAAGCTTATCAACAGAACCACAACCTGAACCTTGGAGTGCACCAAATGCAGGTTATCAATGGTTTAATACAAATACTTTTAAACCAGGTTCATACGGTTATAACGGTGCGATAACAACAAGCGACTACGTCGTTACACACCCTAGCACTCTACCAAACAATGAAATTTTCCAAATGAAGATTCAAGTAAACAACTTACTACCTAATACAACGTATAACAACTATTCTTTAGGTATCTTCACTACTGGTGGAACACAAGTGGCTAAAGTACAAAATCCAAACGGCACTTGGCCATCTACTTTTGGATATAGCAGTGCATTCTCTTTCACAACAAACAGCTTAGGCTCTGCTGAGAAAGTTGTAAATGTACAGATTGATTCAAATACAACTGGACAAGCAACGCTTCGTCTACGCCAAAATACAACAGCAAAATATAATGAAACTGTAACCATTAATAAGAAATAATGAAAAAGGCAATCCATACATGGATTGCCTTCTTCTCACTTCTCTTCCTTCGAGAAAAACATTCTTGAAATAACGATACCTATACTACCGACGATTAGGAATAACACTGCCCTGATCATCATCGATACCTCTGGTAAGTCAAGTAAGAATAACTTCCCTACCGTTACGACTAAAACGACTAAACCAGCATATAATATTTCATTCATATTTCTATTTCTTCCAAACCAAACTGCAAATAATGCATATACCATCCATAATAACGATACTGATACACTAATTACGCTTCCATCTGTAGATAAAACTTCACCGATTCTCGTAATTGTAATAAATACAATTATCATAAACCAATAGAGCACTATAGAATACATATATTTGCCGAAGCTCGCTAATACTTCTTTCGCTTCTCTCATGCAATAATAGAACGTTCCTATTAAAATAAGATGAGCAACAAAGCCTGCCGAAATAAATTGATCAAACGGGCTAAAAATAGTCTGTATCATTCCAATTGCGTAAACCGTCGCACTAACATACAACTTTATCTGTTGTTTTACTTTAATAGAAGTGACCATGCCGAGGAAACCTTGTAACAATAGTACAATCGCTGCATTCACTAAACTATACTCATATAAAATTGCTAAACTAAATGCTCCCATTGCGAAACCAAATAAGAGATTTGTAAATGTAGAATGTCTATTTTTCCTATATTCAAATACGAACATAACGGCATGCACGAGTGCACTAATAATTAATCCCCATGTTGTAAAATCAGGTATTTTTGAAATAGCTAGTATAAAGAACACTGCATTCGCACTAAATATTGCCAAACGTGGTTCTAGTATAAAACTTCTCTCCGTAAACATATGCCAAAATAATAGTAAATGAATCAAACCATATACAATCGTTAACTGTATTTGCAAGTTCTCTACTAACATTGACATAACAGCAAAGAAAACGAAAAGGACAATGGCAGCAACAGCGTAAGAAATCATATATAAGTATTTATAACGATTCTTCAACGCATACCATAATAAACTAAGTGTTAATACTGTCTCATATCCAAAGAAAATATAAGGATTAGGAGCCGTACTATTTAATAAGAATGGTACGAAGAACGCTCCGACTGCTACGAAAATAGTGAGATATTCCGATTGATATCTTTTCGCTAAATAAATACCTAAAATAACCCATGCAATATTACAGAGAAACGCGACACTTGCCGGAATAAATCCATATAAATAATGTGCTGCAAACGTTGTTAGAACAATCCCGGTAATACTTCCTCCAGCTAATACTAACCCTAACGCC
Organism: Bacillus cereus group sp. BfR-BA-01347; assembly: GCF_022663835.1. Taxonomy (NCBI): domain Bacteria; kingdom Bacillati; phylum Bacillota; class Bacilli; order Caryophanales; family Bacillaceae; genus Bacillus; species Bacillus cereus group sp. BfR-BA-01347. The sequence continues at coordinate 33,642 of NZ_JAKUGG010000010.1, forward strand.
TGCCGCTCTCTTTTAATTTGAATATCTCCTATATAATACAACCCGATAGATAATGCGATACCAAACACAATTCGTATCGCTGGTGTTAATAAGCCAGCATCTACCCCTGCTTTAAATAACCAGATCACTCCAAGCAACATAATACCGACAAATACACGCGGTAACCATGTTTGACAAAACTTAATAATATTAAATGGCTCTGGTTTAAAAGCCGATATATCTACCTGTTTTACCTCACGTTCTTGCAAAGGCTCTTTTATCTTAACTATTTCTTCTTTTGGCTTTTCCTCCATTATCGTTTCAATATATTCTTTCTTATCCTTACTAGCATGTTGCTGAGCGTTTTCTACTTCTATTTCCCTTTGCTTCACTTTTAATTCAGCAAGTGCTTCTTGAATTGTTTCAATTGCCGTTTCGAGTGCTTCTATTTTCTTATCCAAATCCTTCTTCATACGCTCCCCCCTCATTCGTAACTCTCATTAAACCTATATATTACCAATTATCTTTATCATACTCTTAGTCTATTCATTTTCAATAGTATTTTTCCAAAAAAGAAAGGCGTCTTCCAAAATCGGAAAACACCTTTTTACTCAGTTATTCTTATTTAGAACAATGCTAACGATGAAACCAAGACACATGCCTACAATAGCTGGAACAATCCACCCAACACCTTCTGTATAAAACGGAATATATTTTAATACTGACGTCCACTGATTCATCATTACATTTTTATTCAAAATATCAATTGCACTAAATATTGCTACAACCCAAACAGTTACTGCATATACGTATGCATACTTTCCAATATACTTATGGAATAACCCTAGAATAATAAGAGTTAATGCAATTGGATAAATAAATCCAAGAATTGGTACTGATACTTTTAAAATTTGCGTTAATCCTAAATTAGCTAAGATCATACTAACAACGCTTACTATAAATGCCCACACTTTATAAGATACTTTTGGAAATGCACTCGCAAAAAATTGACTACAAGACGTAACAAGTCCAATTGAAACACATAAACATGCGATAGTAAAAATAAGACCTAATAGAACGACTCCGCCCTGTCCAAATAATGTAATCATAACTTGTGCTAACACTTTCGCACCGTTATCAAATGTTCCTAATGAGCCACTAATTGCCCCCACATATCCAAGGATGACATAAATAATCGATAATAATAATCCTGCCCCAATTCCAGCAATACTCATATATTTCGCTAAACCTTTATCATCTTCAATACCCTTTGCACGTAATGCATTTGCAATAACAATTCCAAAAATTAAAGCAGCTAACGCATCCATTGTTAAATATCCATCTAAAAACCCTTGAAACATAGGAGCTTGTCCATAGTTCCCTATTGGTTCTTTCATATCTCCTACCGTTGTAAACATACTCTTTATAAAAATGAGTGCAATCATACATAATAATAACGGCGTCAAGACTTTTCCAAACAACCCCATTAATTTAGATGGGGATAAACTTAACCAGTAAACAATACTAAAGAAAATAACTGTGTAAAACAATAATAATCCGTTTCCTGCTTCAGGGAATAACTGACCTGGCCCCATTTCAAAAGCTAAACTTCCCGCACGTGGTATACCAAGCCCAGGTCCAATAAATACATACACGATACATGGAAAAATAATTGCAAATGAAGAATGAACCCTACCCGCTAACGTTTGAAAGCTTCCTGCTTTTGCAATAGAGATAACACCTAATATAGGAAGACCTGTTGCTGATATAATAAACCCTACTAATGAAATCCAAACATGTTCTCCTGCTTCATACCCAAGGAAAGGTGGAAATATAAGATTCCCTGCTCCAAAGAACATAGAGAATAACATAAGGCTAATAAGTAAAATTTCTTTTTTCTGTAACAATTTCATTTCTTTCTCCTTCTTTAATTTCATCTTTTATGAAATCAATTTCACATATAAAAAAGTACAATAACCCGCTTCCTTACAAAGAAAACATAGTCCATAGTCTATCACAAAAGAAACACCCATTCTATAGCTATTCCTCTTTTCCAATTTCTTCTGAAAAATCAACCTTTATTGACTTATAATAGTTAATAAAGTAAAATATTAAATGTACAAAATTATTAACTTTGTTTTTGTTTGTGTCAGGAGGAAAATAACATGGAATCAGCGATACAACTAGAAAGAGAACAACAAAGAAAAAAGAAACATCCTCCAGGTTTATACTTACTCTTCTTTACAGAAATGTGGGAAAGATTTAGTTACTATGGATTACGAGGATTATTAACATTATATTTAACGACAGCTTTAGTAAGCGGTGGTCTTGGGTTTAGTCCCGCATGGGCACTCTCTATTTACGGATTTTATACTGGAGCCTGTTATTTCACACCAATGATTGGTGGATACTTAACAGACCGTTTTCTAGGTAGACGAAAAGCAATCACAATTGGTGGTATAACAATGGCAATCGGTAACCTTACACTATTTGCCTTGCAAAACCAATTAGGTCTATACCTCGGATTAGCGCTTATTATTATAGGTAACGGATTCTTCAAACCGAACATCTCTACACTAGTTGGAGAATTATACGAAGAGAACGATCCAAAACGTGATAGTGCATTTACCATTTTCTATATGGGTATTAATGTCGGGTCATTTTTAGCTCCACTCGTTTGCGGATTTTTATCAGAAAATTTATTCAAAACAACAGTTGATGGCGTTGTACATTACGGATTCCGTTACGGTTTCTTAGCCGCTTCAATCGGAATGATCATTGGACAAATTTTATTTACAACACTATCAAATCGCTTCCTTGGTAATATCGGTAAGAAACCAACTCGCGATTTACAAACAGCTGCTGGACAACCATCAGTAGGAGATACACCGTTAACCAAAAAAGAAAAACAACGTACCGCAGTTATTGTCATTTTAACATGCTTCGTTGTCTTCTTCTGGGCTGGCTTTGAACAAGCTGGTAGCTCATTAACATTATATACAAACAAATTTGTAGACCGCTCTGTGTTCGGATGGGAAGTTCCAACATCTTGGTTCCAATCGGTCAATCCATTATTTATTATTTTACTTGCTCCAGTCATTTCTGCATTATGGGCAAAACTTGCAACTCGCAAGCAGGGTGATTTAAAAATCCCAACTAAAATGGGACTTGGTATGATCTTACTCGGTATCGGTTATATCATTCTCGTTATCGCTACATTAAAAACAGGTAGTGATGAACATAACATTACAGAAAAAGCAAACTTACTGTTTATCGTCTTTACGTATCTTTTCCATACGTTAGGTGAGCTATTCTTATCACCTGTCGGACTATCAATGGTTAGTGCGCTTGCTCCGGTAAAATTAGCATCTTTATTAATGGGTGTATGGCTAGCAAGTTCAGGTATCGCCAACATTTTAGGCGGACAACTTGCAAGCTTTACAACTTCACTTGGATACGCTGAAGTATTCACAGTTATTGGCGCTGTGGCAATTGTATTAGGCTGTGTTTTATTATTAATTTCTAAGAAATTAGTGAAATGGATGGATTAAAAAAGATGAGGAATTTCTCCTCATCTTTTTTTATGCTGTTTTACCTTTTTCTATTGCTTGTTCGTACAGCTCTTTATGTTCTTTATATTCACTTGGTACGAAACTCTTATAGAAGAATAAGAACCAGCTGTCTCCTTTTTTATACCCTTCTTCTCGAATTTCCGCTGCTTTTTTATTCGATTTAAATCCTTCAGTAAACCATTTCTTCAACAATTCATTTCGTTCATACTTAGCAGGAACTTTTAAATCATAGTTTTCAAATGCATACTTATAGCCAGCCTTTTCTACTGCCTTTTTTGTAGACTTATAGCCTTTTTCATACGCTGTTTCATATGCCTTCACGTATACTTCTTTCTCTCTATTTCCAGGATTCTTTTCAGCTAATTCTTTCCCTGTCTTTTCCCCTAACTCAGCTTGCTCTTTTTCAATTTTTTCTGTTCTTTCTTTATTCCCTACTTTGAACCCGTCTGCAAAGTTTACCTTAAACTCTGGAGCAACCTGACTATCGTCCATCGTCTCTTGTGCTAAACCTTGTTCTTTTCCTTTTTCAAAATGCGTTTTCTTCTGCTCTTCTAAAGACCATGCGGCTGCATAAGTCGTTTTAAACGCTTGTTTATATGCATCAGATTTTCCAGCTACATGTACTTCTGCATCATTTTTTCCTGCTTTAAAATCAGTTTCTCCATTCTTTTGACCTTCAAGTTGACCTTTTTCCATATCAGCTTGGCGCTGCGCTTCCTCTTGCTTACGTGCCTCTTCAGCTTTTCTTTGTTCCTCGGCTACACGTTGTCTCTCTTCTTCAGCTTTACGCTGTGCTTCTGCAGCACTATTATTATTCTGACTAGGAGCTGGGCTCGTTGCGCCACTACTAGAAGCTGGTTTATTGTGATAATGATATTCCCCGTACTGTAATCCCCACTTCTCACAATTTGTACGACACGTATGTCCGCCATTAGCATCTGTACGCCCTGGATGCGCATAAGCTGAAATTGGAGCTACCAATAACGCTATACTCGTTGTTAAAAGAAGTTTCTTCACTTGTTGTCTCACTCTTGTTCCTCCCAAAATACAGAATTCTAAATTTATTATACATAAATAGAAGAATATTTAAATACGAACCGAAATATTCTATTATTTCTCAACATTAGTAAAAAAGAAGGTGAACTCTTTAAAGAGTTCACCTTCTTTTTTACTTCTTCGCCTTCGTTCCTACTAAATCACCAGCAACAACATAACGCTTAGAATTATCCTTTACAGATACACATGTAATAAGCGTTATCTCATCTTTCCCATGATCCTCTACAACTTCCCACTTATCAGGAGTTACTTCAGATACACCAGTAACCGCATACTCATATTCATTTTCATTGTCATACAAATAAATTTTATCGCCTTTTTTCAAAGAAGCTATATCACTAAATAAAACACCTTTTTTAGACATGTTATGTCCTGCTAGTGCGTAATTTCCTTTTCCCATAACTTGATTCTCTTTTACTGTCGCTGCACCTGATAATAAGTTTTTTTCAGTAGAAGCTTTCAAAACAGGCAGTTCTACTGAAACACTTGGAATCGAAATACGACCGATTACTTGTTTCTTATCTAATGATGCATTCGCTACTTCCGCCAAGTCTGGTTGATTAATTTTGGAAGCATCTACAAATTCCGTCTCATGCTTTTCATAATCCATCTTTTGAACAGCCTGCACATTTTCAGTCTGTTTCTTTTCAGCCTGATATCCATCATAAAATGGCTTTCCAATTAACACGCCACCTACAACAAATAGAAGGATTGCTACTATACTATAAATTCTTTGCTTATTCATATACAATTCCTTTCCCTTACAAAATCTTACTCTATATAAAATGATAAAATAATATCGCCATATGTACAAGTATTAGCTGAAAAGAAACCTTCTTGCCGGTGCAAGAAGGTTTCTTTTTAAGCTAATTTATTTCTGTATAGTGATACGTGAAATACTGTCATTTGAATAAAGAAAATCGAAAATATAATATATAATGGGTATCCAGGAAGATATTCATTAATAATAGGCGAAAAAGTTAAAAATCCAACTGCACAAGGTAACACAAACCATAACGATACAAATGTTGTTCGGCAAGCTTTATCCGTAATCGCTTTTTCACGTTCATCTTCTAGTGGAAATAATAATGGATACATCAAAAAAGATAAATTCTTATATTTTTTCTTTTGAATTCTATAAAAAATTGTAACTATAATTGCTCCAATAAATAATAAAATGAATGGTACTCCATTAAACCATACTTCAAATGGGAATTTCTCGTTTTTAATTATATCTGCTAACTCTGTAATGACACTATAAAATTCAACAAATGTCCAGCATGCTAAAGCAGTATAAAGCACGTTTATGATATAAGAAAAAACAATTCTATTCATCCTCTTCCCCCTCCTTATTTAAAACAAACACATCTTCCATCTTTAACTGAAACACATCACAAATCGTAAGTGCTAATAACAACGAAGGAACGTAATCCCCTTTTTCAATTGCTGCAATTGTTTGTCTCGTTACTCCAACCTTTTCTGCTAATACGCTTTGCGTAAAGTTAAAACGAGCTCTTAATTCTTTTACTCTGTTTAAAATGGTCAAATTTACCACCTCTCACCATTATTGTATGCTATCCTTAACAAAATGTAAACTCAACTTAACATTATTATTATAAAAAAATCCAACTTTACATATTGTAAAGTTGGATTTCGCTTTAGTTTAAAATTGTAACTTTAACTGTTCTTCTGCCCCAACTACTTGATGAACCTTTATCTGGCATTAAAACATCAATTCTATGCCCCTTAATAGCTCCACCAGTATCGGCTGCAATTGCTACTCCATAACCTTCAACATTTACAGTCTTACCTAATGGAATAACATTTGGATCTACAGCAATTAATTTCATTCCTGGGTTTGCAGTTAAGTTATAGTGTCCCCATGCAGAAAATACTTGTTGACCTGGTGCATAACCATTTTCCGCTGGATCAGCTGTATAAGCTGTAGCTTCTACATAAATTTCTTTCCCACCAGCAGTTGGCTTAGAAGGTGGTTCAGGTTGTGCAGGTTTGGTAGGTTGTACCTTCGAATTATTATTAGCAACTGGTTCAGCTGGTTTACTAGCTTTTTCCTGCTTTTGCTTTTCAGCAATTTCTGCTTGTGCTTTCGCTAAAGCTTCTTGCTCTGCTTTTGCAGCCGCTTCTGCTTTTGCACGCTCTTCCGCTGCGATTCTTGCTGCTTCTTGCTCACGAGCAATCGTTTCTTGTACTGTCTTCATATTTGATTCAATTTTAGCTTTTTCTTCCGCTGCTAAATTAAGTTGACTTGCAACTTCATTATATTTAGCTTGAACTGTTTGTAAGTTATCTTGACGCTTTTTCAAGTTATCTTGCAGTTCAGCTTGCGCTTTTGCTAATTTTTGTTTGTCTACTACTAAAGATGCTTCTTTTTCGTCAATTGTTTTCTTATCTTCTTCAATTTGACGAAGATCTTGTTCTTGTAGACGTAAAATTTCTTTATCAGCTTCTAGAATAGTAGAAACTGCGTTCATACGTTGTAAGAAGTCTGCAAAGTTTTTTGATTCTACTACAACTTCTACTACTAAACTTGTATTTGAACTGTTTTGAACAGAAACCATACGTTTTCTCATAATATCTTTACGAGCAAGGACTTTATCCTCCAAAACGACAATTTCTTGCTTTTTTTGCTCAATCTGCTTATGTGTTTCATCGATTTTACGTTGAATAGCAGCTTGATCCTCTTTATTTTTTGCAATTGTATTATTTAAATTATGTAGTTCGTTTTCGATACCTTTAATTTCTTTACTAACAGCTTGCTTCTCTTGCTCTTTCTTTTGCATTTCTGCATCGTTTTGTTGCAATTGCTGTTGCATGTTGTTAAGTTTCTCGTCGTTTGACTCTGCTTTAACAGCGACTGTACTAGAAAGACCGATAATTCCTGCTAATACTAGACAGCTGATTCGCTTAAAATAGTTCATAATCCGACTCCCTTCTTATACAGTTATACATGATTTATTTTACAGTTTGTTTACAAAACGATTAAATACAGTTTATTTTTCGTGACAAAAAAAAGAGAATTATGAATAAAATGTAATAGATTCTTAAATATTTAACAATTCCTATATTTAAAAAATACAAAAGATGCTAAAATCCAAATATAGAGAAAATATAACTTTCGAAGGCGGTTGAAATAAATACATGTTTACTCAAAAAAAATCACTCCAACATACAATTGCTCAATTAGAAGAGCGTATACAAGAATTAGAAGCAGAATTAAAACAAAAAGATATTGAAAAACAAGAGACTATTTCTACTATCCACGATCGTGTACAAAGTGTTGTCCAAGAGCATCAACTTGTAAATAACCAACATAATACACTTCAAAATTTAGTTCAACAATTAAGTTCATGTTTCGAAAATGTTTCAACACGTACGACACATTCCAATGAGCTAAATAATGAAATGTTACAAAAGGAACAAAGCTTAATTCAATCTATTGCAGAAATTATTGACTGCTCTAATGAAGGAAAAGAATCCGTTCACCGCTTACTTATTGTAATTAATAAATTAGGTGAACAATCTCAACGCACGTCTAATAGTATGAATCATCTAAGCGAACGCTCAAAGGAAATCGAGCAAATTGTAGAAGTCATTCAAAACATTGCAGCACAAACAAATTTACTTGCTTTAAATGCGAGTATTGAAGCCGCACGTGCTGGAGAGCACGGTAAAGGATTCGCTGTCGTTGCCAATGAAGTAAGAAAACTAGCGGAAAGTACAGCAGAAAGTACAAAAAACATCGGCAACTTAACGAAAAAAATTCAAGAAGAAATTGAAAAAGCATATGATAACACAAAAGATAATTTACATTTAGTCGATGAAGGTGTAGAAATGAGCGCCGATACAAATGCTAGAATTGAAAATATTTTAGTTATGATTCAAACGTTACAAAATGGTGCTACAAATGTTATTAAGGCTATTGAAAACCAAAAATCTTGTAATGATGACATATTACGAGAATTCGCTAACACACAACAAATGTTCCAAAAATTAAATACTACTATTATGAATCATATTCATGATGTTGAAAAAGTCGATGTTCAATTGTCTAAAAGTCTTCAAGGAACAGTAACTTCTTAATTAAAAATAAAAATCCCTTATACTGCTATAAGGGATTTTTATTTTATTTCGAATATTTATTTCTTTTCAATATTCATCCATATCTTTGTTATAATGGAAAAGTTGTTTCTTTCAACTAATAAACAAGGAGGTTATTATGGAACAATTTTACTACGTTTTAAAATATTTAATTCTCGGTCTGTTCCAAGGACTAACAGAACCAATTCCGATTTCTTCAAGTGGTCATCTCGTTTTAGCACAACATTTGCTAGAACTAAAAATAGAAGGGTTTAGCTTCGAACTACTTGTTAATTCAGCTTCATTATTAGCTGTATTACTTATTTATAGAAATGATTTAATTCGTCTAACAAAGAATGGTCTCTCTTATATATTTACAAGAGCAGAAGACGCAAAATCAGATTTCTTCTTTATTATTTATCTTGTTATGGCAACCATTCCAGCAGGTGTTATTGGTGTTTTATTTAAAGATTACATCGATCAGTACTTAAAAGGTGTGAAGATGGTTGGGATTTCCCTTCTTATTACTGCTGTCGGCCTTTGGATTATTAGAAATTTACGCGGTCGTAAAAATGATGGCGACCTTTCTATGAAAGATGCAATCATCGTCGGATTAGCACAAGCTTGCGCACTGATTCCCGGAATAAGCCGATCTGGTGCCACAATCGTAGCAGCAATGTTACTTGGTATGAAGCAAGAAACAGCTCTTCGCTTCTCATTCTTACTATACATTCCTGTTAGCTTAGGTGGCTTATTGTTAAGCATTACAGACATTGCAAATGATCCAAATCTAGACACATTATTCGTACCATATGTCGTTGCATTCATCGCAACATTTATCATGACGTATATTTCACTAAAATGGTTTATGAACATTATGGCAAAAGGAAATTTAAAATATTTCTCTTTCTATTGTATTATCGTAGGTGTACTTACTCTTATTTTCTTATAAAGTAAAACTTACAAATTGAAAGCGAGTCATCTAGTGTAATAGAATAACTCGCTTTTTTATACCTTTATTAAGTTAAAACCTATTATTTACTTATAATTTTCTGAATAGTATATTTTTTATAAAGTTCACTATTACAGTAATTCTATCTTTCCTACTATTATCGTAAAAGAGGTGTTTATATGTTTATAGTTACTAAACTCATTCACATTAAGTACGGATATGAAAATGAGCTACTTTATGGGCTTAAACAATATTATCCTTCCCCCGGAACGAACGGTTGTATTAACATAGAGTTTTCAAATGTTCATCGTACAAATGATAAGGCAGAGTATATGATTCGTATGTTATGGAAAACACAACAAGATTACCATACATGGCTTTCTCAAAAAGAAGGCAATGAAACTTTGAAGCACAAAATACAAGGCTATATCCTTTCTTCCAAATCAAATGCTACCTATGTGCATTAATCCTTCTCTTTTTATTCCTTACGAGGGCCAAAATGATAAAGTGAAACTTTAATCAGCCCTCATCAATTGGGCTGTTCACAAATAACGAGATAAGGACCCTCTTACTTTTCATACTGTAAGAGGGCTTCTCTTATGCATACACTTTCTTCTCTTGACAATACAAACGAATAACATGTTTATTTTGTTGAAATACATCATGTGTCAGCCGAATAATAATAAAGTTTCGTTTTGTTTGATCATCATGAACAAAAATCTGTTCTCCCTCCTGAAAACGCCATGCACTTTCAAAAGTCGTAATATGATCCCCACTTACAGAAAAAAGTTCATATCGCATCTCTTGTACCCTCTCTCAAATTATGTAATCACAATATCCTTATATTTAATTTATTATAACTTAATCCCTATAAAATTAGTAATTATTTCTATTTCGAAAAATTTTAACTTTGTATTTAAATATTTTTAGCGCTATAATGATAAACGAATTTTTATTGAAAGGAGTTTTACTTTGACTGCATATTTATTTCCAGTGAAAACAGCATTTATTTTATTTCCTTTTTTAGCAATGTTTCTTTTAATCCCTTTTTTAATATTTAATTATCGAAAATACGGTTATTTAAATAAATGGCGCTCATTTATTTTATACTCATTATTACTTTACTTATTAAATGCCTATTTTCTTGTTATTTTGCCGTTGCCACAAACGTTTGATACTTGTAGCCTACAACCGGCTAATACACAACACATGCAACTCTCACCATTTTATTTCATACAAGAGATTAGTAGTCATACATCGGCAGTTTTAACGAAACCAACTACTTATTTCTACTTATTAAAAGAGTCTGCGTTTTTACAAGTTGCCTTTAATGTTCTATTAACTGTTCCATTCGGCATTTACTTACGTTATTATTTCCGACGTAGTTTCTTACAAACAATTTGCATTTCCTTTTTCCTTTCACTATTTTTTGAGCTAACACAAGTGACTGGATTATACGGTATATACAATTGTGCATACCGATTATTTGATATCGATGATTTATTTTTAAATACATTAGGTGGCGTAATTGGTTTTATCATTGCACCAATATTTACGTACTTCCTTCCGAAGACAAACGAGTTAGATAGTCATATTAATTTGGAAACGAAACCAGTCGGATTCATTCGTCGCCTTATCGCGATGCAAATTGATTGGATTTTCTTATCTATCGTCGTACCTGTCGTTAAAAACAAAGGGAATTCTTTCTTCGTTTCTAATATGCAATCTTACACGAATATGTATGAACTCATTTTCATTACGTGTTCAATCCTTATTTACTTTATTATTATTCCATACTTTACGAATGGAAAAACAATTGGGAAAGCATTGCTTCGCATTCACGTGAAAGGAAAATCAAATCGTATTACATTAAAAGAACTATTTATTCGCTACGGTATATTTTATTTTGCGTTAGGCGGAATCAATTATATTCTTTCTAGTAGCTCTATTTTAAATCACACAGAGCCTTTAGTATTACTCGTTACATTGTTATTCCTATTTATCATTAACGGCCTATTCATTATTCATGTTTTACTTCATGTATTTAGCCGTGATAAACTACTATTTTATGAACATATTAGTCATACAAGAAATGCAATTACACTAAAAAAAGCTGACAAATAATTATTTGTCAGCTTTTTCATATACATAATGTGAAACTTTAATCAGCCCCGACCTAACTTCTTTGCTTCCGCTGAATTTTGAGGTGGGGGTCTTACTGCCTGACAAATAGCGGGATAAATAACTTTTCTGCATAAGGATTAAAAAACATTCCAAGTTCATCTAGAGATTTCCTCACCTGTAAAAACGAATGAAACTCTGGATATATATCTTGTAATTGCTCATACGATAATGTATGCATTTTCCCCCAATGCGGACGCCCTTCATACTTCAGAAAAATTTTTTCCACTTCGCCAAAGTAAGCAGCATATTTCATACCTTTATACATATGAACAGCGATATACGCTGAATCTCTTCCATAGGCTGGACTAAGCCATATATCATCCCCTTTTACATAGCGGCATTCGATTGGGAAGTGCACCTTATACTTTTTCTTTTCAATAAGATTTGAGATTTCTTCTACAACCGTCCTCATATACTTTGAAGGAATGCTATACTCCATTTCATAAAATGGTACCGTACGTGATGTAGCAAATACTTCATAGCTCGGGCCAATTATTTTTGTGTTTGGTACAGCTTTAGCTGATAATCGACTCACTCCTTTACTTATAGAAGGAAACCATTTACATCCTTTAGATAGTAAAGAGAACATCCTATTTTCAAGTAACTCTACCTTTAGTTTATGCCATTTCAAATCACTGCCTTTATTCGTTGTTTCGTTCGTAAGTTTCACTTGTACTTCATCAGAATAAGGAAAAACGAAAAATTCAAAATGACGATGCTTCTTATATTCTTCTAGTTTGTTCATTACAGTAGATAATGACTGTTTCTCACTTTCATAAACGAGTGAATACGCTGGAATAACCTTCAATTTTATCTTTACAATGATACCTAACATTCCAAGTGACAACTGAAACGCTCTCCAATATTCTACGTTCTCAGCTTCCGAACAAACTATACTCTCACCATTAGATAAAACTGCCGTAATCTCTATAACTTGTGTTGATAAACTCCCAAAGGTAATACCCGTTCCATGAGTCCCCGTACTAATCGCTCCTGCAATAGATTGTAAATCAATATCTCCTAAATTTTCTTGCGCATAACCTTTTTCCTCAAGTAACTTCCCTAAATCATATAACTTTGTTCCTGCCCATACTTCAGCAACCATCTTCTCTGCATCAATATTCACAATACCCTTCAATTCATCTAAAGAAACTAAAACTTCTTCCGTTTGCACAAGGGGTGTAAACGAATGTCCTGAACCGACAACACGAATTTTCTTCCCCTTTTTTCGCGCAAGCCCCACAACTTCTACTACATCTTGTATACTTTCTGGATACATCGTATAATGCGGCGTTCCTTCTACATTCCCTGTCCAATTTCTCCACTTTTGTCCCTTTATAGAAAGCATTGGCCATCCCCCCGATATGTTGAATACTCCCCAACAATCTCTCCTTTTTTAACACGATACAAAAAAGGAAAACGCTCACATAACTCACCAGCTTTACTATGGCGAAACAATATGGACTCTCCTATATCCACTCGTTCCTCGCCGTTATAAAAAATTGGTGTTTGTACCTCTCCAGCACCTTCTAAAGCTAATAGTTTTGCACCCTTCGGTCTCCAAACTTCAGGCTCTTTATCTTTTCCAACTGCTCCTGAAGCAATATATCCACCACCTAGGCAAGTGTAAATAAACGGGACTGGTTTCCGCACAACTGGTAAGGCAAATCCGACCGCTGGATGAAATTTCACCTCTTTATAATAATCAAACAGCTTTGGAGAATAAAAAGCAGAACCTACTGTAATCTCTGAAACTGAATTATCTTTCTCGGTTGTTTTTATGCTTCCTGTTCCGCCTCCATTTACAAACCTTAGCTCAATACCAATGTTTTGTATTGCTTTTACAATATGTTCTCTTCTTTCTTTAACTTCTAGCACTGATTTCTGCTTTAAATACGAAATCACTTTACTTTTCAACCATTGATTCGGTATATGATCTCCCACCCCAGCAATTTGAGCTTCATAACCCATCACACCATCTAACATTAAATATGATGACCTTCTCACCTTTTCTACTACTTTCAACGCATCCTGCACATTTTTTACTGGGGACCTTTGTACACCAAAATGAAATTGAAAGAAACGACTACTCATATCAATATCCAAACAAACACGAAAACATCCTTTAGATTTCTCAGCAATGTTTTCTAAATACACAATATGCTCTTCACAATCCACCATACAAGTTATAATGAAACCTTTCTTTGTTAACAAACTAATTTCATACAGAGCTCTTTCATCGTAAGCAGGATATCCAAGCAATAAATCATTAAATCCTTGTTCTATTAAAAATAAAATCTCTCTAGGTGAAAAGCACATAATACCTTGAAATCGATCATTTGCAGCTAAAATCTTTTGCATAATCGGAACAGAGCGTAACGATTTACTCGCTATACGAATCTTTTTATTTCCACTTAACTCTATAATCGATTGAATATTTCTATCTAAAGCCACTTCATCCAAAAATGCACACGGTAATGGAACTTCTTTAAAAAGTCCTCGATCCACATTTTTCTCTCCTCTTCTCAATATGTCTTATACATATTGGAAAGAAAGTGTGATTTTCCTGTTTGCAAATAAAAAAAGTTTCTTCTTTACGAAGAAACTTTTTGAAACTACTTCATAGAAAGAGTCGCCTCTACTGGATAATGATCAGAGTAATCATTATACGTATATTTTTGGAACCATGATGTAACAGTCCATTGTGGAGATTTCGGCTGTAACACCTTATTCTCTATATACGATGGGTTCGCATGGTCTTTACTTGCAATAATATAATCTAAATACTCAGCAGGACTATCAGGGAAATTATATTTTGCAATACTGTTTGTCGTCGCGTCCCAAGTCGCTGTATGTCCAGTATAAGATGGTACAGAAGCGTTCAATGTTTTAAACATAGATGCATACTCTGAATCATTCTTGTTCTCTGTATTTATTTTATTTACGTTCATATCACCACCAATTAACACATACTCATTCTTTGGTATATTTTTATTTTTAATAAAGTCTTGAATTTCTTTTAATTGGTCTGTACGTACAGATGCAGGTGAAGTTTTTCCGCACATGCTATCTTCCGCTTGCAAATGCGTACCAATCACGTGAATGAAACGATCATTTTTCTTAATTTTCGTGTATACAAATCCTTTATTCGATAAATTATCTGGCCCGCATCCTTTTGCAAATACATATTGAATCTTTTCAGCGATTGGCCATTTGCTCACAATCGCAACGCCACCATCTTCAGGAGTTGAAGATGAATAGTTTCCTAACGTCTTGTCCCATTTGCTACCACTACTACGACCTAATACCGCTGTTTGATTTGGATATTCTTTCTTCAAATTCCCTAATAAACGATCTGAGGCGCTATTATCAAACACTTCATTTAATATAACTACATCTTGATTCTTTATATAATCTGCCGCCCCAATTAAATCAGCACGCTCAGTTTGTCCCCAGTTCGGATATAAGTTTGTTGATAGCATATATACATTATGCGTCATCACTTTTAATGTATCATTTTGATTTGTAGACGCTTCTGCTTGAGCTGACGTTCCGCTATATAAAGCCCCTAAACCAACACCTAAGCTAAGTACACCTTTTAGCAATTTACCTTTCACGTTTCATACCTCCATGTATTGTATAGTGATAAAAAGGCCAAATACTCTATTCTGAGATTTGACCTTTTTTAAATACTTAACGATTTCCGTACGTATCAAACCAAAGCTGAATATATCCAGCAGTAACACGTTGTGCATCCATTAAACGCTTACCTGTCATTGGTGTAACTTCAGCGCGCCATTTATCTGCATATTCTTGTGATACAGCAGCTCTCACGAACCAATCTTTCGTATTATCATTTACAATGCCAGCGTAATCTTGTTTCGCAACTACTGCCGCTCCATGAATCCAATCTTCTGGATTCGTACCTTTCCAGTTCCAATATCCATTTCCATCCGTTACTTTATAGTTATCTTTTATCGTATCTACAAAGTTTTCATATTTAGAATGGAACCCTTGTGGATATGAAAGGTTCGTAAAGTTTGCCGCATGCATCGGTTGATTTACATCCCCTAAATAATGAAGAGATAATCCTAAATAGAAGAATGCTTGTTTCATATCTTTATTTTTGTAAGACTCACCAGCTAATTTAAAATATTTAGCTCCCGTTTCCTTTGCCTGCTTTGCATACGGAATATAAGTTTTCCCATTGTCAGGGTCATAGAAATGTGAAGCAAATGTGCTATTATCATAATAAGGATTTTCATAGTCAGCAGCATAAATACCGTTCTCTAACTCCGTACGCCATTCATTTAATAGTGCAACTCGATCTTGTTTTACAAGTGTTGTATTACGAGACATAATATCAATTGCACGGTTTACAATCCATAAATGAGAATTCACGCCTTCTTTATGTTTATCTTCAGCAGACCAGCGCGGAATAACTCCAAATCTCTGTGCCCCATCATTTTCATGAGCAAATGCAACACTTTGTAATGGAGCAACTAATGTAATAGCTGCTGCTAAAGCAAGTACTTTCTTTTTCATATAAAATCCTCCATTTTATAATTGAATTATTGTAAACATTTTGTTAGGATCCTATGATGTCGTCCGGTTAACCTATGACTAGAATATCCCACCTTTCACGAAATTTCTATCACTAAATTAAAATATGCAAATGTTCATATCATTATAACTTTATACACAGTGAATATAATGAATGAATACACTTTCATTTTAATAAACTATTATTAAGGCTTGTCTAAACTAATGTAAAAAAAAAGTAAAGCATCTGAATGCTTTACTCTTTTTTTCTATTCGATAATATACTTGGCAATTGTACATTAACTGCTAACTTATGAATAAATCCAAACACTAATCCAATCCCAATAAATATGTATAAGATTGTAAATATCTTTCCGAAATCAGTTTGCGGACTAAAATTCCCATCACCGACAGTCGTCAACGTGACCACACTAAAATATAAAGCGTCAATAGGACGTAATTCTTCAACTGTACTATAAAAAATCGTACCCGATATTAAAGTCAAAATTGTTAATACGAATAATACTTGAAATTCTTTATCTTTCCACGCTCGTAAACAGGCTCTTAACATTCGCTTTAAAGTTAACAAAAATGAAAGCATTAGATTCTCCCTTCCAAACAAAAATACATTTAGTCAAAGGAAAGTCTATCACCTTTCAGTATAGAAAAAAAGTAGCCCTCTTCTATTTCTAGAAAAGGGCTACTCTATTCGATTCTATCTTATTTAGGTGAAACAAGAATTTTCACTTGTGTTTTATCTTTTACAAGTGCTTCAAATCCTTCTTCAACAACTTGATCGACTGTAATTTTTTTCGTAATTAATTTCTCTGCTTGAATTTGACCAGAGCTAATTAATTTAATAACAGCTGGGAAGATGTGACGGTATCCTAAAATACCAATAACTTCTTTTTCTTTTAATACTAAGTTATTTGGAGTAATTGTTGCGTCTTTTTCCCATACACTAACAATTACAGTTTGTCCTTCGAAGCTTGTACTTTCAATGGCTTGACGTAGTACAACTTCAACACCTGTTACTTCAAAGCTAACATTTACACCTAAACCATTTGTTAAGTTACGAATTTCAGCTAACACATCTTGAGTTGCTGGATTTAATACATAATCCGCACCTGCTAATTTCGCTAACTCTTGACGTTCTTTAGAAAGTTCAACTGCAATAACAGGAGTCGCTCCTGCTGCTTTAGCTGCTTGGATAACAAGAAGTCCAATTGGACCGCAACCAAATACTGCTACAGCTTCCCCTTCTTTTAATTTACTTTGACGTACTGCATGAACTGCTACTGCTGCTGGTTCTACAAGCGCACCTTGTTCATACGTCATTTCATCTGGAATGTGATGAACCATATCTTCTGGTACTACTGTATATTCAGAGAAACCGCCGCCTTCTCCGCCAAGACCGTGGAAAACAAGTTGTTCACAAACATTGTAATGTCCATGTTTACAAGCTTCACATTTACCACAAGAATAAATTGGTTCTACAACAACGCGGTCTCCCACTTTATGAGATGTAACTCCTTCACCAATCTCTATTACCTCACCACTAAACTCATGACCTAAAATAACAGGTGCTTTCACATGTGTTAATGGATGTTCTTCTGTTGGAATAAAAATAGGCCCTGCTAAATATTCATGCAAGTCTGTCCCACAAATACCACACCATTTAACTTTGATTTTCACTGTTCCTGGTTTTACTGTTGGTTCTGGTACTTCTTCTACTCGTACATCACGTTGATTATGCCAAAGTAGTGCTTTCATTTTATACATCCCTCTCTATGTATATACTTAACCTGGTGAAGTTTACAATTCTATTATAATACTTCTATCCATATATTTCAAAAAAACAATCGCATCTCTACTAATTTTTTACAAATAACGTTCAATATTTTGTCACTTTGTACTTTTTTCCACATCTGTTAATTCAATTTCATTGCAGGTGAAATTAGCATTGTGCCATAATAGCATAGGAGAGGTGAATATCGCTTGAAATATTTTATTTACTTTATCGTTATCGTGGCTTTTTTAGATACATTTTCACAATTACCTATTATGAGTACTTTCGCTCAAAGCCTTGGAGGAACCCCACTTATTATCGGGCTAGTTGTCGGTATGTACTCATTCGCTAATATGATCGGTAATATTATTGCTGGAGCAGCTGTCGATAAATTTGGTGCAAAAAAAATCCTTTATATAAGCATGGGAATTACGAGTTTCATAGTCTTATTATACACCGTTGTTCAAAGTGGTGAACAACTATTAGTTGTTCGCTTTATGCATGGATTTAGTGATGGCTTTTTAATTCCTGCTGCCTTTACATTTTTATCAAAACAAACAAATGCAAAAAGACAAGGAAAAGCAATGGCTCTATCTGGTGCTGCTGTTGGAACAGCGGCAATCGTAGGACCTGCTTTCAGCGGTATTATGAAAGCAACAGCTGGCGTAGAATGGGTCTTCATTACTATTTCTATTTTAATGGCTCTTGGTACAATCGTATCTCTATTCTTCTTACCAAATAACGTATCAAGAAAAGATACATCAAGAACGCAAATGATGAACAAAGAAGATATGATTGAACTGTTAAAATCAGAACCGTTATTACAAGCATATATTGGTGCTTTCACATTAATGTTTTCACAAGGAATTGTCACTTATATGTTACCAGTAAAAGTTGATGCATTAGCGCTTAAAGCATCTACAACAGGCATGATGTTAAGTGTATTTGGTATTACTGCTATCCTCTTCTTCTTGCTTCCAACAAATCGTATTTACGATCGATTTAATCGTTCGAAACTAATGCTAATCGGAATTGCAGTTATGGCATTCGCATTATCTTTACTCGGATTATTTGCTACAAAAGGTATGCTCTTTATTGTAATGATGATTTATGGAATTGGATTCGCAATCCTCTTTCCGTCTATTAACGCTTTACTCGTTGAAAATACTACAGACGATAATCGCGGAAAGGCATTCGGATTATTTTATGCCTTCTTCTCATTAGGAGTTGTTGCTGGCTCCTTTACAGTCGGCGCAATCGGAGCATCACCTAGCATCAGCTTCATTATCGGGACAGCATTTTTATTAACATTTGCTGGTATGATTTATGTAAGAAGCAAAGTAAAAAAGACAATGATGGGATAATCCATCGTTGTCTTTTTTAAAATGCATATTGATATAATCCGTAATATAATGGAAGCGTTGGAATAATGCCAATTAATTTAAATATAAAAGGTAATGGCTCATCTCGCTCTTCATATAAACGAAAAACAAAAACTGCAGTTAAAGTCCAAATGACGCTAAACAAGAAGATACATTTCCAAACAATCGAGGTTAATATTTGTATATCAAATACAAAACCAAAGAGCCCTATCGAATAGAACTCTTTTTGCTCAATATATTACTTTTGTGTATAACCAAATAACAATGTAAATAAATTGAGCCGTAAAGGCAATAATACATCTCCTCTTTTAAACAGAAAGTTTATAAATACTGACGATACTTCGACAATTTCCTCGGAAATATTTCCTTTCCCCACATAATTTGATACAGTACACATGAATAAACACTTGTATTACATAAAGTGAAACTTTAATCAGTGGGGGGGTGTTCATCCCCACTGATTATTAGTTGAACCAATCGGGCTTTTACGGGCAGTTGATCTCCCACCTAATTTCTTTACTTCCGCTGAATTTTGAGGTGGGGATCTTACTGACCGTTAATGCGGGATAAACTAAAATAATAACTTACTGTACAAATTAAAAAGCACACTCTTCATATGAAGAATGTGCTTTTATGTTATTAACGTTTAATCCAAACAGCGCCTGCCGATTTATCTTCTGCCTGTCCAACAACTTGGAATTTAAGTCCAAGGTTTGGAACTTTTCTTCCTGCGTCTGCAATTTGCTTGTTACTATATACTTTTGAATCATCAAAAGTTGTAACACCTTGTAATCCAGAATAGTTAAACTGACCACGTGTTAATGAATTTACACTCCATGCTGGTGTTTTATCAAATGAAAATGCAGCATCTGCAATTTGCATGCCCGTATTACCGTATGCTGGTTTGCCGTTTAAATTACCAACTAGCGCTTCTGGATGAGAGTCAACAACACCAAGGAATCCTTCACCTGGATGCATCCCAACCCAGTTATCTTTGAAACTATCATCTGCATACCAAACGACAAGACCTGTATTATACACTGGACCTTTTCCTGCTTTTAAACTATTATCTGATCCCGCATAGTTTCTCCACTCTAAGTAGTAATAATGAGCTTTCTTCTCTGTCCCATCAGAAACAACAAAACCATTTAAATTCATTTTAGACTGTCCTTCTGCATCATCAGAAAATACAACTTGTCCATCAACAGTTACATTTACATTGTCCATCGCAAAACCTTTATATGTTACAGCCGGATCTGTAATATAGTCGAATTGTAGTTTCACTTTTTTGCCTTTAAATTGACTTAAATCATATGATTTATCAATCCATTTCCCATCTGTTGTATCTTTATCTCCTTGGACTACTTTTTCTCCAAGTCTATCAATTAATGTTTTCGTTCCATCTTCTGTTACTGCATGTACTTCGACGAAATCGCACTCTGCTTCTAACTCATAATTTGCTTTATAATCGAATTTTGCATTTGTTCCTTTCGTTAAATCAAAGAATGGTGTCTCTAACGTTGTATGCATATCATCGCCTCTTGTACTATAATATGCATGCTTTCCAAACTCCGGTTTAATCGTTTCAACACTTTTACCTGGTAAGTTAACACGTACAACGCCGGGACGATTTGATTTCGTAACACTTTGATCAATATATGTAGGAACTCCCACACCACTCTTAATTTTATCGTAATCTACTTCTAATATTTTTGCCCAGTTGCCACCCATATTCTTTTGTAAGAAGTCTTTATTTTGTGGTGAAAAACTAGTCGGCTCTGTTCCTGCGATTTTCCCTGTCCAACTACCTCCACTCATTAATGACCAAGCTTCGACTGGTGAACCATTTCCAGTATATTTCGTGTCATATTC
The DNA here is from genome assembly GCF_022663835.1 of Bacillus cereus group sp. BfR-BA-01347. Taxonomy (NCBI): domain Bacteria; kingdom Bacillati; phylum Bacillota; class Bacilli; order Caryophanales; family Bacillaceae; genus Bacillus; species Bacillus cereus group sp. BfR-BA-01347. The sequence goes on from NZ_JAKUGG010000010.1 coordinate 55,068, forward strand.
ATCTGGTAATCCAAGATCATGTCCAAATTCATGCGCAAACACACCTACAGCTCCATCTTCTGGTTCAATTGTGTAATCATGTGCTGCTACTTTTCCACCAAAGTAATCTACCTTTGATTTTGTACCTTCAATCGCTACTGGATCTACTGCTAATTTTGAACGATGTGACCAGATCGCATCATCACCTAATTTACCGCCACCAGCTTCTTGACCAACACCAGCATGGATTACCATTAAATGATCAATTACACCGTCAGGTTCGTTTTGATTCCCATCCCCGTTTGTATCATATCTATCAAACTGATCAAACTGAGATAAATCTAGTCCTTTCTCAGCAGCTGCATGCAAAGCTTCTTTCACTAAATCACGTGCACCTTTCGGACCTTTATTATCGTGACCACTGCTACCATCAGCTCCATAATCAGATGCTTTTCCGGGAACAGTTAGCCACTCCGTTACATATCCGTCTGTCGTATAACTACCACCAGACTGCTCTTCATAGTATTGTTTAAACGTTTTTACTTTTGAACCATCAAATAATGTATAAGGCTCCTTACCGAACAACATCTTTTGATAATGTTCTCTACTAAAGTCTTTCGAATACATATAACCTGGTGTTTGATCAATATTATTATGTTTATAATCACTAAATTCAACGAGTAGCACTAATACTTTATCCGATCGAACAGATCCTTTATATGGAGCTTGCTTTGCTTTTGAAGTTGGAACTTGCCCATTCAATTGCTTTTTATTTGGTTCTGGCTTTTGCTCAAGATTAATATTTTTTTCAGTCTTTTTTACATTTTCCTTTTCTTCCATCTTTTTCTCTTTTACTTTTTTTGTGAAATCAGACGTTTCTTGTGAGTGAGCATCTGGAAGAATTTCTTTGTTCGCCTGATCTCCTTGTTTCTTTTCAATATATTGCTCGACAGCCTTTTTCGTCTCTTCTTTAGAAGATGCTGGATTAATTGTTCCTCTTTCTTTCAAAGCTTCCGCTAAACGATCTTCTTGAATTAAATTGTAATCAATTGGCGTTGTAGACACATTCTCTTTCTCTTTTGCTGGCGTTTCTGCATATGCTAACGGCGCACTCATTACAGATGTGCATCCGATAATTGCTGCAATTGCTAATGATGACAACACTTTAAATGGGGCTTTTCTTCTCATTCCATTTCTCTCCTTTTATAAAACTTAAAATTCAGATAAATCGGTGCATTTTTGTCGAAATCTCTGTTTACTACCCTCCCTATATAAAAAGACATAATTCTATAAACATTAAACTTTCTGTTATAGAATCATGCCCTCCAGTTTTCTGGTCAGACCCTCTATCTGTTTATCCCTTGGTTTAACTAATAATCAGTGTGGTGATGAACAAAGCCCCCACTGATTAAAGTTCCACTTTATATCGAAATATGAAAAATAAAGAGTTATGTGATATATATTAAATATCTTATATAACAAATTTAAAAGACAATATGCAAAATTGCATGAAAATTCTTTTAAATAAAAAAGAATCCTAGTCAATTAAACTAGGATTCTTGATTTTCTATTATTTCTCTTGTGTTTTTTCCCAATCAGCTAAGAATTTCTCAATTCCTTGATCTGTTAATGGGTGCTTCACTAATGAAGCAATTACGTTTGCTGGGATTGTTGCAATATGTGCACCGTTTAATGCTGCGTCAGTTACGTGAACACTGTGACGTACAGATGCTGCAATGATTTCTGTTTCGATGCCATGAATCGCAAAGATTTCTGCGATTTGACGAATTAAGTCCATACCGTTATGACCGATATCGTCTAAGCGACCTAAGAATGGTGAAACGTATGTTGCACCAGCACGAGCTGCAAGTAACGCTTGAACTGCTGAGAATACTAATGTAACGTTTGTACGAATTCCTAAGTCAGAGAATGCTTTTACTGCTTTTAAACCTTCTGTTGTCATTGGAACTTTTACAACAACGTTTGGAGCAATTTTCGCTAATTCTTTTCCTTCTTCAATCATTTTATCAGCTTCTAAGCTAATTACTTCTGCACTTACAGGACCTTCTACAACGTTGCAAATTTCACGAATGCGCTCGTGAAAATCTACGCCTTCTTTTGCTACAAGTGATGGATTTGTCGTTACTCCAGCTAATACGCCTAATGCATTTGCCTCTTTAATTTCGTTAATGTTTGCTGTATCAATAAAGAATTTCATTTGTTGTTCTTCCTTCCTAATTTTCATTTTATATTTATTTATTTTTCTTAATAAGCTCTAATTCAATCGGAATAGATTTGTCCACTTTTTTACCTTGTGTTATCTCTTTTGCTGTTTGCATCGCCTTCTCTCCGATTAATTCTGGTTTTTGAGCGACTGTTGCAGCCATACGCCCATCATTAACCGCTTTCACAGCATCTTCTGTTGCATCAAATCCAACAACGACTACATCCGTTTTTCCAGCAGACTTCAATGCTTCAAGTGCACCTAATGCCATCTCGTCGTTATGCGCAAACACGGCTTTAATATCGCTATTTGCTTGCAAAATGTTTTCCATAACAGATAATCCTTTCGCTCTATCAAAATCAGCCGCTTGTTTGGCAACTACTTGTAAAGACTTATCGGCTACGTTATGGAATCCTTTCCCACGTTCACGAGCAGCAGACGATCCAGGGATTCCTTCTAACTCAGCAACGTTTGCTCCATCGCCGACTAATTCACGAATGTAATCACTAGCCATTTGACCACCTTCGATATTATTAGATGCAATGTGAGAAACAACCTTACCTGAATTCGCAACGCGGTCTACTGTAATAACAGGAACATTCGCTGCATTTGCCGCACTTACTGCTGAAGCAACAGCATCTGAATCGGTCGGATTAATAACAACTACATCGACACCCTTTTGAATTAAATCTTCAACATCGTTCGTTTGCTTTGCTGCATCATTTTGTGCATCAACAGCAATCAATTCGATGCCGCTATCTTTCGCTTTCTTTTCTGCACCCTTTTTCAAAGTTACAAAGAAGGGATTATTTAAAGTTGAAACAGAGAATCCAACTTTAATAGTTTTATTTCGACCTTTATCGCTAGAATCCTTTGCCCATTCTGGTGGTTCCATTGAACAACCAGCAGTAATGACCATAATACATGCAACGAGTATAAGTAACCATTTCTTCATGAACTGTCCCTCCATTACGCTTCTTTTCGGCGATCAATTAATACAGCTAGTAAGATTACAAGTCCTTTTACAACTTGTTGGAAGAAAGAAGATACACCTAATAAATTTAAACCGTTATTTAGTACACCGATAATAAGTACACCGATGAATGTACCAACAATCCATCCTCTTCCCCCAGAAAGACTTGTTCCACCTAATACAACTGCTGCAATTGCATCTAATTCATAAGAAGTACCTGCAGTCGGCTGTGCAGAATCTAATCGTGATGTTAAGACAATACCTGCAAGCGCTGCCAAAATTCCGGAAAGACCGTAAATCATTACTTTAATTCTCGTAACATTAATACCTGATAGTGCTGCTGCTTCTTCATTTCCACCAATTGCAAATGTACGGCGACCAAATGTCGTTTTCTTCAAAATGAAGTACAGTACTGCGAAAGCGATCATCATTGTAACAGCTGGTACAGGAATACCAAGAAAATAACCGCGGCCAAACATCTGGAACATTAAATGATCACCAAGACCAGTGATCGGACGTCCGTCCATATAAACAAGCGTCAACCCACGAAAAATAGTCATTGTTGCTAAAGTTGCAATAAATGGAGCTACTTTTCCTTTCGCAATGATGATACCGTTTACAATTCCCATTACAAGACCTGCTAATAGTCCAACTGCCATTGCAAGGAACGGATCCATGCCACTTGCCATCATTCCAGCAACAAGTGCACTTGATAATGCTAAAATAGAACCTACCGATAAGTCAATACCCCCTGTTAAAATTACGAAGGTCATTCCGAATGCAATAAGCGCATTAATCGATACTTGACGCAGTATATTAAATAAATTTGGAATTTCAATAAACGCTGGATTTAAAGCTGTAATTACGACGATAATTAATACTAAACCGATTAAAGAACCGAGTTGTTGTAATACATTCCCCTTCTTAGCCATCCTTACTCTCCCCCTGTAGCTAGTGCCATAATAGACTCTTGTGATGCCTCATCTTTCCCTAAAATTCCGCCGACTTTTCCTTCATGAATAACAAGAACTCGATCACTCATCCCTAAAACTTCCGGAAGCTCAGATGATACCATAATAACGGCATCGCCTTGCTCTGTAAGCTTATTCATAATAGAGTAAATTTCTTTTTTCGCTCCAACATCAACACCTCTTGTTGGCTCATCTAAAATGAGTAATTGCGGATGAATGCCTAGCCATTTTGCGATTACAATCTTTTGCTGATTTCCACCAGAAAGAGATTTCACTGCCTGCTCTCCGCTAGATGCTTTCACATTAAGAAGCTTCATCATATCCTCTGTAAACTGTTGTTCTAGCTCATTGCTTAGAACACTTCCCTTTGAAAGACTTTCTAAATTCGGTAAAGCTAAATTTTCTCGAATTGAAAAATCTAACACTAATCCTTCAGACTTTCTATCTTCTGTAATAAAAGCAATTCTTTGTCTAATTGCATCTATTGGACTATCAATCTTTACCTCTTGTCCATTTATAAAAATTTGTCCAGAGTCTAAAGGTTCGTATCCAAATATCGCTTTCATAATATCTGTACGGCCAGCTCCCATCAAACCAGCTACACCAAGGATTTCACCTTTCCTCACTTGAAACGAAACATTTTCAAATTTCCCTTTCTTCGTTCCGTTACGCATTTCAAAAATGACATCACCAATTTGACTATTTCGCTCTGGATAACGTTCACCGATGCTGCGCCCCACCATCATACTCACTACTTCATCAAATGATGTTTCTGGAATTAATCTCTTTCCGACGTATTCTCCATCACGCAAAATCGTAATAGCATCACATATTGAGAAAATCTCTTCCATACGATGCGAAATGTACACGAATGAAACACCTTCTTTACGTAACTTATTGATTACTGTAAAGAGCGTTTCGATTTCACGATCCGTCAGTGCCGCAGTAGGTTCATCCATAATAATAACGCTCGCGTTTGTCATTAATGCTTTCGCAATTTCGATAATTTGCTGTTGTCCAACCGATAATTCCTCTGCTAACATAGCGCCTCTTACATGCAACCCTAACTCCGCTAGTTGCTGCTGCGCAATCGCATTCATTTGTCGAGTGCGTAAAATACCTGTTTTCCCATACATTAACTCTTTACCGAGAAACATATTTTCAGCTACTGTTAAATTCGGCAATATGTTTAGTTCTTGATGTATAAATGCGATGCCGTACTCTTCAGCTTCTTTCGCATTTTTAAAGGTGCGCTCTTGCCCATCAATTGTGATTGTCCCACCATCTTTTTTGTATACACCTGTTAAAATCTTCATGAGCGTTGATTTACCCGCTCCATTTTCCCCCATCAATGCATGGACTTCTCCTGTTTCAATCATAAACTGTGCATTCTTCAAAACAGGATTTCCATTGAACGCCTTTGAAATGTTTTTCATTTCAATATGCATTCCCATCACTTCCCTTTATTAAAAAATCACGCCTGCATGTAAAATTACATTTGCATAAGGCGTAGCCTCGCCTGTACGAATAATCGCCTTCGCTTTCTTTGTATGCTCTTTAAATTGCTCATGAGATACATACTCAAATGCTGGCTCTATTAATTTCTGCTCTATTTCTTTATTTACTTCCGCATTATTTATAATGACTTCTTCTGCTAACGTCACTTTTTCGATTGCCATATCATCAGCTACCACTTGCAATACATCTAAAAAGCTAGGTTTTCCAATTTCAACAGCTAAATCAATTCTTTTTACTCCGTCAGGAATTGGTAAACCGCAATCAGCAATTACAATCGTATCCGTATGCCCAAGTGAAGCAAGGACTGCCGCGATTTCACTGTTTAATACACCATGCTTTTTCATCCAACAATCACCTGCACTTCACGTACTCGATCTCTCGTTGGCATACCGCCCTGTGCTCCAAGTTTTGTTACAGAAAGACCACCAGCAATATTCGCGAAACGAATTGCTTTTTGAAGTGTCTCTCCTTCAGAAAGTGCAACTGCTAACGCACCATTAAATGTATCACCAGCTCCAGTTGTATCCACTACATCAACAGCAATGCTAGGAACATGTACAATCTCCGTGCCATTATGGAAACGAACACCGTTAGAACCTTCTGTCATCAATAATTTATTTGGATACTTCGCCAATAAATCTTCAATTGGTGAGATGAAATCATCTAATACGATGCGGCACTCATGTTCATTTGGCGTAATATAAGTTGCTTTTTCTAAAATGTCTTCTGATAAAACTTGTGCTGGCGCTGGATTTAACATAACAGGAATATTATGTTCCTCACAAATAGCTAATACATATTTTACTGTTTCAAGTGGAATTTCTAGTTGAAGAACAACCATATCCGCTTTTACAAGAAGGTCTTTGGAGCGATCTACAACTGACTTATTTACAAGAGCATTTGCCCCTTGTACGACAACAATACTGTTATCTTCTTCTGCTAAAACGATATGAGCAATTCCTGTCGTTCTATCTGTAACCGGTACCACATAATCGATAAAAATGCGTTCGTTCTCTAGATTTTTTCTAACTACTGTTCCATAATCATCATTTCCTACCGCTCCAACCATTGCTACATTTGCTCCTAATCTAGCTGCAGCAACTGCTTGGTTTGCTCCTTTCCCTCCTGGAATTGTATGAAACGCTTCACCAATTACTGTTTCTCCTGCTTTCGGCCGTTTTTTTGAAACAGCCACTAAGTCCATTGAAATGCTCCCTACCACTGCAATATTTGGCATCTTTTTCATCTCCTTACTTCGTTGTATTTCGTTCTATAATTTCAATCGGCAAACGATAATGTTTCTCTTCTAATGTATTTCCTTCCATTTGCTCTAACAACAACTCTGTTGCAATTTTCCCCATTTCATATATCGGTTGTGCAACTGTTGTAATAGATGGATACATCATTTCCGTTAAAGAAATGCCATCAAATCCGATAATTTGTAAATCATTTGGAATGACAATCCCCTTTTGAAGTGCAGCCTTTACAATACCGATCGCAATTAAATCATTCCCAGCAACAATACCATCAACATGCGGGTATTCTTCTAATAATTCCATCGCTACACGCTCACTATTTGCTGGATCAAACGTACTCTCTGCAATCATATACGAAAGATTATTTTGCGTAATAACGTCTACAAAACCTTCAAAGCGTTCATTTGCAGTACTCACATCACGTGGACCGCGAATATGTGCAATATGTTTACATCCTTTATCTAGTAACAACTTTGTCGCAGCCTGACTTCCTGCATAGTTATCTGCATATACAGTAGGAATACGCTCATTAAACATACGGTCAATCGCAACAACTGGAACAGATATATTCATGTAATTAACACTATTTTGTGGATTCGTTGCTACAATAAATCCATCTACATTATTTTGTCTAAGCACATCAATATATTGTTTCTCTTTTTCTAAACTTTCATCAGAGTTACAAAGGACAACTGTGTAACCTTGTTTATGTGCTACATCTTCTACGGCACGTGCAACTTCCGGAAAGAATGGATTCACGATATTTGGAACAACTAAGCCAATTAAACGAGACTTTTTATTATACAGTGAACGCGCTACTGTACTAGGCTTATAATCTAACATCTCAATTGCACGTTCTACCTTTTTTAATGTATCTTCGTGAACATATCCATTTTTATTTAGAACTCTGGAAACGGTCGCAACAGATACTCCCGCTAATTTCGCAACGTCTTTGATCGTACTCATTCTCTTTTCTCCTCATTTCATGTAACCGTTTACAGAAAATAATATAACGTATTTCTAAAAATACGTCAATCATTTCTCACTAAAAAGCTTTTGAGTATAACCTCAAAAAAGCACCGCCATAAGGCGATGCTTCTTCATTACGAGTATGATACAGTTTTTTCTTTTTCTTCTACAACAGGCTCTTCAGCATCTTTTTTACGATCTGATAATTTAATTTTTTGTAAGAAAATCGTAAAGATAGCACCTACTACGATAAATACTAATCCTGTTAAGAATACAGTATGAAGCGAGTCTACTAAAGAGTTTTTCAAAATAGGTACAATACTGTTAGCGAACGCTTCTGGCATTTGTTTTAATGCCTCTGGGCTAAATAGCATCGAATATAAACCTTGTGGATCTGTGTGAATCATATCTTTAAATTTCGTTACCATTTGTCCCGCTTCTTTCGGGAATGTATCTAATACAGGTACTAAATTCTTTGTTAATGTCGTACCTGAAGTGTTATTCATAATTGATCCTAAAATTGTAATACCAAATGTACCACCGATTTGTCGGAAGAACTGACTTGATGATGTTACAACACCAAGGTCTTTTTTCGGGAAGCTTTCTTGTAACGCTAATGTTAATGTCGGCATTACAAGACCCATTCCTAAACCGATAACCATCATATAAGAAGTAGCTGTAAGCTTCGTTGTGTGCATATCCATCGTTGTTAATAACCAGAAACCACCGGCCATAATAAGCATACCTGCGATAATTTGTGGTTTTACACCAACTTTTAATACAAGTTGCCCACCGATAATACTCATCACAATCATTGTAATCATCATTGGAGTCATAATTGTTCCTGATTCAGCAGCACTTACTCCTACAATACCTTGCATGAAGAATGGTACGAACATAATCGCGCCGAACATTCCAATACTCATAAAGAATCCAATCGCATTCAGTATTGTAAATGTGCGATTTTTAAAGAAATGCATTGGTAAAATTGGCTCTTCAGCTTTCGTTTCAACGATAACAAAGCTAACAATACCAATTACAGCTAGTGCAAATAAACCGATAATTTGCCAAGAATCCCATGCATAATCTTTTCCGCCAAACGTTAGCGCAAGTAATAAACTTACAACACCGAGAATCATCGTAAAGATTCCAGCGATATCAATTTTAATTGGTCCTGTTTGTTTATGCGATTTTAATCCCATTGCAATAAAGATTGTTGCTAAAATACCAACCGGTAAGTTAATGTAGAATACCCATCTCCAGTTCACTGCATCTACAATCCAACCACCAACTTGTGGTCCAATTACAGAAGCAAGGCCGTATAACGCACCAAAAATACCTTGCCATTTTGCACGTTCTTTCCCCGTGAACATATCTCCAATAATAATCATAGCCATTGGCATCATAATACCGCCACCAAGACCTTGAATACCACGGAAAATAATTAATTCTGTCATACCATTTGCCATACCACATAACGCCGAACCAATCATGAAAATAACTAGCCCTGTTATATATACGTTACGACGACCAAGTAAATCCGCTAATTTACCTGCAATTGGTACAACTGTCGTTGATGTTAACATATAAGCTGTTGTTAACCATGTCATTAAACTTAATCCACCTAGGTCACCGACGATACGTGGCATTGCTGTACCAACAATTGTTCCATCTAATGCAGCAAATAGCATCGCGATAATTAAACCGATTAACAACAACTTTCTATTTTGATTTTCTTGTTGCTCCATGTAATCTCCTCAATTCCTCTTAGTTATTCTCTTTTTTCTCTTGTGTCCCACAAATAATGGTTTCTAACTTCTCAAAGAGACGTAATAAATCTTCTCTTTCTTGCAACTCTAAATGTGAAAAGTATTTTGCAATATGCTCGTTACGAGCTGTCATTGCCTCTTCTACTCTAGATTTCCCCTTTTTCGTTAACTCGATGATGACAACGCGACGGTCATCTTTGTCGTGATAGCGTTCTACAAGTTCTTGATCGATTAGACGATCAATCATCACTGTAATCGCGCTAGGCTTCACATACATCTTTTTCGCTAATGTTGTCGCTCTTGAAGCCCCATAATGATCTAGAATCTTTAAAATATAAAACTGCGGTGGTGTAAGTCCTGTTGCTTGCATTTGTTCTAATAACTCCGTCTGCATTTTCTTTCCAATCGAAAAGGCTAGAGCTTGAATTTTATCGATATGCGTCATATCATTTGGCATGTTATCCACCTCTTATTTAAACAATAAAATATTTAACGTATTTAAATATTAATCCCACGAACAAAATCCGTCAATACTTTTATTCATAAAAACGTTTACATTTTTGTCACAAAGTTGTATAATTTTCGACGAAGTTAATATTGACAGTCACGGAGAAACGGAGTACACGGCTATGAATCATAAAAAAGGAAACTTTTTTATATTTCATGGCCTTTTTATGTTCTCTGTCTTAAAACGCTTCGAATTAATTAGGGGAGGATTTTCATTTTATGTTTTTCACACAATTATTTAAACCTGCGCCCCACGCGGAACGCTTACCAGCTGATCGCGTTGATAGCGAATACCGTAAATTACGTTTACAAGTATTCTTAGGTATCTTCATCGGTTATGCAGGTTACTACTTTGTTCGAAAAAACTTTTCACTAGCAATGCCATACTTAATCGAGCAAGGCTTTAGTAAAGGGGAACTTGGGGTTATCCTTTCAGCAGTTTCTATCGCTTACGGATTAAGTAAATTTCTTATGGGTATCGTATCCGATCGTTGTAATCCTCGCTACTTTTTAGCAGCTGGGCTATTTTTATCAGGTATCATTAATATTATTTTCGGCTCATTTTCTTTCATTACAACGAGCATTATACTTATGTTTGTACTTCAGTTTTTAAATGGATGGGTACAAGGTATGGGATGGCCTCCTTGTGGTCGTACGATGGTTCACTGGTTCTCTATTAGCGAACGTGGTACAAAAATGTCTATTTGGAACGTCGCTCATAATGTTGGCGGAGCGCTTATGCCTTCACTTGTAACATTAGGCTTATACTTCTTCGCAGATGACTGGAAAAGTATTTTTTACTTCCCAGGTATTCTTTCAATTTTAGTTGGTATTTATGTATTAATTACGATGAAAGATACGCCTCAATCTTGTGGACTACCTTCTATTGAAGAACATACTGGAGAATATCCACCAGATGAAAAAGTAAAAGACCGCGAACGCGAGCTTTCAGTAAAGGAAATTTTATTTAAATACGTATTAAACAATAAGTTTTTATGGTACATCGCTATTGCGAACGTTTTCGTATATTTCGTACGTTACGGCGTTGTAGACTGGGCTCCTACTTATTTAGTAGAAGAAAAAAGCTTTACTCATAGTAGCTCACGTACTGCTTACGCTCTATATGAATGGGCTGGTATTCCAGGTACACTTCTTTGCGGATGGATGAGTGATAAACTATTTAAAGGACGTCGTGCACCTGCTGGTATTTTATTTATGGTTGGTGTATTTATCGCAGTTCTTGTTTACTGGTTAAACCCTCCTGGTAATCCAATGGTTGATAGTATCGCACTTGTCGCAATTGGATTTTTAATTTACGGACCGGTTATGTTAATTGGTCTACACGCTCTAGATTTAGCACCAAAGAAAGCTGCTGGAACTGCAGCAGGCTTAACTGGATTCTTCGGTTACTTAGGCGGAGCTGCTTTCGCTAGTGCAGCTATGGGCTTTATCGTAGATGCATTCGGATGGGATGGCGGATTCATCTTATTACTCGCATCTTGCGTACTTGCAATGTTCTTCCTTGCTCTTACTTTAAAGACAGGGTCAGTAAAATCAAAACAAGCTTAAATAACATATAACAAGCATAAAAATAGCTCTTAGCATCTACATACATGCTAAGAGCTATTTTTTATTTTCATTGCTGTTCCTACTAATAATAACAACCAATTCCTTCCCTACTCTAATATTAAAAGATTTGATGAAACACCTTTATTAAAACAGCTAACGTAACAGATGCAGCAAATCCCCCTAGACAAATTAAACTTACCCCTTGACTATATGACAAATTTTGAAATGATTTCATTGCTTCCATCCTCCCTATCTCCCCTTTGATACTTTTATTTTACCAATGGGAAAAATTTCATAACATCGATTTCTCTAACAACTAACTTACAAATTTGTAAGTTAACATCTTTTCAACTTATATATCTAGTATTTCCACAAATAAGAGTCATTTATACATAAAAAAGACCTCAGTTATACTAAGGTCTTCGTTACATTCTATTTCATTTTATAATCATCACCGGACATTTCACTCGTTTTGCTATTTTATGACTTACACTTCCAAGCACCATTTCTTGCAATGTATTTAATCCTCTACTTCCAGCGATAACAAGATCTATATCTCCTGTATTTACATATTGAACAATCGTATCTCCAGGATCACCATGTAATATCGTAATTGTATAAGAAATGTTCTCTTTCTTTAATAAACCTTCAATCTCTTTTAATTTATCTTTTCGACTAGCTGATATTGTTTCTAAATCTGTTTGACCTTGTATAATATCTGATTTTGCCGTTCTATTATCTACTACGTACACAACTTCAACATTTGTTTCTTCGCTACATTTCGCAATATATGTTGCATGCTCCGCTGCTCGAAGTGCATGTTCAGAACCGTCACATGCTAATATAATTTGTTTGTACATATGCTGAATCCCCTTTTCGTTATCCTACTCGTATTATATAATAAAGCCCCCTAAAAAGGAGGCTTTTAACTAGCAATTCTTTTATTATAAGTAGCTAAATTTGCAACAAGTTTTGAGCTACGTTCATTTAATCCCGTTATACTCACTTTCACACCACTTTGTTCATACTTCATGATAACTTTATCAATTGATGCCACTGCTGAATCATCCCATACATGCGCATGAGTAAAGTTCATCTCAATTTCTTTCACATCTTCATTAAATGAAAAAGCATTTATAAAATCTGCCGTAGACGCAAAGAAAAGTTGACCGTGAATTTCGTATATTTTCTTATTTTCAATATATAAATGTTTCACGTGAATCTTTGCCATATTGAATGCAAATAATACGGCACTAATTACTGTCCCAATGACTACGCCTAACCCTAAATTGTGGGTAATAAGAACGACTACTACTGTTACGATCATAACGAATGCATTCCCTTTTGGTACTTTATGAATCGTTGTTACAGAGTTCCAATCAAATGTTCCGATCGAAACCATAATCATAACTGCAACTAATGCTGCCATCGGAATATGAACAACATAATCACCTAAAACGAATAGTAATACAATTAAAAACCCGCCCGCTATAAACGTCGATAATCGTCCGCGTCCACCTGATTTAATATTAATAACAGATTGACCAATCATTGCACAACCTGCCATTCCTCCGAAGAAACCAGCAACAACGTTTGCGATCCCTTGTCCGCGTGCCTCTTTATGCTTATTACTTTCCGTATGCGTCATATCATCTAAAACTGAAGCTGTTAATAAAGACTCTAGTAAACCAATGATTGCAAGCATAACTGCATAAGGTAAAATAATCCCTAATGTTTCTAATGTAAATGGCACATCAGGAATACTAAAGAACGGTAATTCTTTCGGTAGGCTTCCCATATCCCCTACTGTTTTCAACTGTAATCCGCTCATAAGTGCAATACTCGTCACAATAATAATTGAAATAAGCGTAGAAGGTACAGCCGTTGTAATACGTGGAAATAAATATATAATTGCAAGTCCTAATACAACGAGTGCATACATTTGCCAAGTTGCATTTTTAAAATGCGGTAATTGCGCTGTAAAAACTAAAATTCCAAGTGAATTTAAAAAACCACTCATAACAGATTTCGGAACAAACTTCATAAATGAGCTCAGTTTGAACACGCCAAAAATAATTTGGACGATACCTGTTAATATTGTTGTAGCAAATAAATATTGCAAACCATGATCTTTAACAAGCGTTACCATTAATAATGCCATTGCACCTGTTGCAGCTGAAATCATTCCAGTTCTTCCGCCAACAAATGAAATGGTAACCGCAATACAAAAGGCTGCGTATAGTCCAACTGTCGGATCCACGCCTGCAATAACAGAGAAGGCTATCGCTTCAGGGATTAATGCTAAAGCAACGACAATTCCTGATAACACGTCCCCTCTCACATTAGAAAACCAGTCATTTTTTATCGTTTGAAACAAAATACCACTCCTCTACTCCTTTATAATTTGATTTTCTCCATAAGAAAATCTAGCCGACTGCACGAAAGCTATTATATAACGAGTAGAAGATTTTTTGCTATGTAAAAGTTTCCTAAAGAAAAAGACGCTACCTCAGTAGCGCCTTTACTCCTTTTATTAATGCCCATCATGCCCTTGACCACTTTCTTGCACAATCTCTAATCTCTCATCTAATATTCCTTGTGTTTCGAATGAAATATCACTCGTACTTCCTAATAAGAAGCCGTGATTATACGGTCCAAGTGTTGGGTCATCTTTAAACTTCGGCTGAATACTTGCAAGGAAGTCATACACTGGTTGTGAAGCTTTTCCTTCCTCTAAAAAGATAACAGGGGCATGTTTACCCATATGTGAAAATGGTGCCCCAGCAACTGCTAAATCTGGTGTTTTGCTTGAAACAAATGATAAACCGTGACCAGGTTTTATGAATCCCCAGCCAAATTTTGTTTTTTCATCTTTAAACTTCGCAAATGCGATAGAATTTTCTGTTGGATTCTCACCGCTAATACGCGTTACTTTCCCGTATTTGCTTAACTCTTTTTCTACTTCTTTTGAAACAATTTTTTCTGGTCCTAGTAAATATATATTTGCTTTATCTTTTCTCATCTTTAATGCCTCTATTGTCGCTTCTGGCACTTTATCCTTTTCTGTATACAGTAGTGGTTCCGGCATATGAGAAATCCAGTTTACAGCGGGTGTTGTATATAAACGTCCTTCTTCTTCAGACGAACCGATAATAACACTATTTGGGTAGCTTCCTGTTATATCGGTGTATTCTTTATCCACATCTTTAGCGAATATAGCTGGATCCGTTTCCTTTATTTGCTTTACTTTATAATCTTTTAATTGTGCAAGCGTGCTAGCACCTACATCCCCCATTACCATAATTTGTGTTCCATCTTTCGTTCCGAGCGGATTTAGCCGTTTTATTTCTTTTAACGTCATTTCGGGTACCTTTTCTTTTTCTATAAATAAAATCGGCCCGTTATTCGGATGATGAATAAGGTCCGCGCTCGCAATGCCTAATTGCCACTCGCTTGCTGGTACTAAAATAACAGCACCTGGCTGGTTCTCTTTATGGGTTGCTGGCCATATCGTTTGCGAAGTTAACACTGCCATTTGCAGGGGATCATTTGTATTTAACCTCGTCACATTTTTTAGACTTGTCGTTAATAAATCATTCGATGCCCCTTGGTTCATTTCTTTCGGCGCAGTTACTTCCTGAACCATTTTCATTTCCTTTTGCTCTGTTTTCTTCTCTTTTGTAGCTTCATGGTTTTTATGGTCTGTATTCGTTTGTCCACATGCAGCAAGACCCACTGCTGTAATTATTGTTATCCCAAAAATTCGGGTCATTTTTTTCACTATACCGCCTCCGCATTAATCATTTTTGAGCCAATATGATTACCTAAAATGTAATTTCAACTCCACAATAACAAGCAATTCTGAAGAAATTATGCAGACGCATCATAATCTGCACCATTTCTTCATGATTTTGCATTACACTTTAAGTAACGATTATAAATATGGAGGGCTCTCTATGATTGATATACTGCTCGTAGACGATGAACCGAGAATGCTTGAATTATTAACGCTTTATCTTACCCCAATTGGATATAACTGCGTATGTGCGACTTCAGGAGAAGAAGCTATTTTACATATAGAAAATCGAAACTTTAAATTTGTTTTACTCGATATTATGATGCCAAAGATGGACGGATGGGAAACGTGCAAAAAAATCCGATCTTTTAGTAACATTCCTATTATTATGGTTACAGCTCGTGATCAAACAGTAGATGTCGTTCAAGGATTAAAACTTGGAGCCGATGATTACGTAACGAAACCTTTCCATGAGGAGGAACTTTTCGCAAGAATTGAAGCTGTTTTAAGACGTACAAATGAACATAAACAAATCCAATATCACGGTATTGTATGGGATGAAACAAAACACTTCGTTTCTGTCCATAATGAAGAACTCCTTCTCACACCAATTGAATTTTCTTTACTCGGATTATTTTTACGCCATGTGAACTACGTATTAAACCGTGATCAGCTCATCGAACGAATTTGGGGGTTAAACACAAATACAGAAGATCGCACAGTCGATTCACATATTCGTAATTTACGTGATAAATTACGAAAAGTAAATTTCCCTATTGATTATCATTTAAAAACTGTGTATGGAGTAGGTTATCGATGGGTTGATACTGAACAGTAAGGGGCAAAACGATGAAACGAATTTCAATTCAATTCGGATTTTATTTTTTAATTGTTACACTTTTAATTGAAAGTGTTCTCTTTATTTTGCTCTATTATAGTCTCGTAAACACTAGAGTAAATGAAGAAATGACAGCTTTATTAAAGCGAGGAAATAGTCATCGAGATGTACTTGAAAAATATTACGATGAGCAAACCATCTCTCACGTAGCATTAATGGAATCTGAAGCTGAAACAACTGTCGTTATTACAAATACAAATAAAGAAGTGCTAGCTAAATCTAACGAAATAAACACGACTATAAAAAATCACATTAGTAGCATGCAGACTCGAACAGACCATAACGGAGCGATTATAGAAAATCATTGGAAAACATCTAATTATATATGTACAGTTAGTCCTATCATAGTAGCTGGAAAACATGAAGGGTATGTCTATATGTTTCTTGGAACAAAATCCATTGAAAAGTTGGTAAATGGATTAACGAAACAATTCATTATTGCTGGCGCCATCACGTTTCTACTCACAGTCATCACAATTTTCCTATTATCACGTTTATTAACAAAACCATTGTTACACATGAAACATGCAACTGAAAAAATGAGTAAAGGCGATTTGTCCGTTTCATTAACGACTACTCGAAATGATGAAATTGGTGAACTAGCATCATCTATTCAAACGCTTGCAAATGATTTACATTATATGAAAACAGAGCGAAGTGAATTTCTAGCAAGTGTTGCTCACGAATTACGAACACCGTTAACATACGTAAGAGGTTATGCTGACATTGCTTCAAAAGAAAGTACCCCTTCTGAACAACGTTTGCGATATTTATCAATTATAAAAGATGAGTCTGATTACATTACAAACTTAGTTCAAGATTTATTTTCACTTGCACAAATGGAACAACATAACTTTTCTATTCAAGTAAAGGAAGTACATTTACACACCTTCCTAACTCGCATAGCCGAAAAAGTAAATGCCATATATAAAGAAAGATACATTAAAGTTTCTTTCTCTTGTCCTCCTACACTGCTAGTAAACTTAGATGAACAACGATTTGAACAAGTTGTGGTGAACATTTTAAATAACGCTTATAGACATTCAAAAGAACATTCTCATATAAACATTTCTGTTACAGAAGAACATAAAAGTATTTCTATTACAATTGAAGATGAAGGCGAAGGTATTCCTCCTGAAGATCTCCCTCACATTTTCGACCGCTTTTATCGAGTTGATAAAGCGAGATCACGATCTACAGGCGGAACTGGTTTAGGACTATCTATCGTAAAAGAAATTGTAGAACTACACGGCGGAAATATTACTGTAACGAGCGAAATCGATTACGGGTCTTGCTTTATAGTTTCATTACCATCCATAAAGAAACACGACTATCATCAATAGTCGTGTTTTTTTATCACTTTACTTTATAATATAAATTTACAAATTGCCCAAAACGTTTCGTATCCGTTAAAGTTAAATTAATTTCCGGGTTCTTGTCTTGAAATAACGGAACTCCAGAACCTAATATGTGAGGTGTAATCGTAACAACATATTCATCAATTAGATTATTCTTAAAGAACTCTCTTAAGAGACTCCCTCCACCGACCATCCATATTTTAGATCCTTCTTGCTCTTTCAACCTTTTTGTAAACTCCACTACATCTTCATTTACAAACTCCACGTGTTCGTTTGAACCTTTTTCTGAGTTAGAAAAAACATAACATTTTTTATCTAAATACGGGAATGGTTCTATATGCTCTACTACATAATCGTACGTTCTTTTTCCCATAATTATTGTATCAATCGTTTCGTACATTTCTGTATAACCGTTATCTCCCTCCCCTTCGGTTTCCATTAACCACTGTAAATCATCATCTTCTTTCGCAATATATCCATCTAAGCTCGCCGCAATAAATAAAACTATTTCACGTGACATATTTTTTCCTCCTTACATCTCATCTTGATAACATTATGCTGTAAACAATATACTAACAATAAAACACGACAATTTATGTCATGTTTAAAAAGAAAAAAGGTGATACATTTGTCAAAAGCTAAACGCTTATTAGATATTCTTATATTTGCTTCTGCGAAAAAAGCATTTACAGCGCAAGAAATAGCTGATGAATTTAATATTTCTGTTCGTACTGTCCATAGATACATTTTAGATTTAAGTGATATGGGATTACCCATTTACGCTGAACAAGGTCGCAACGGAGGATATAAAGTATTAACGAATAGAGTAATTCCACCTATTTTATTTACCGAAGAAGAAGCAGTCTCCATCTTTTTTGCCTTTCAATCTTTAAGCTACTACAGAGACTTGCCTTTTAACACAGAAATAAATTCCGTTACACATAAACTATATAGCTCCCTACAACATGATGCGAAAGCTAAAGTTGACAAAATACGTTCTTATATCGCCTTTTGGAATCCGAAAAGAACAATTGAGACACCACTTTTAAACGAAGTGTTAACAGCGGCTATTGAAAATAAAAATTTACACTTTCAATACGAATCTAAATCAAGGATCAAAACAAAACACGTTCATCCTATCGGTGTATATGCGCATGATGGTTTATGGTATTTACCTGCTTATGATTTTAATGTAGAAAAAACATTACTGTATCGCGTCGATCGTATTCTTTCTATATTATCAACGGAAGAAAATGAAGATACATTCATGAATTTAGAAGAGTGGTTTGCCTCTAACTCTCACGTAGTACATAATCCTACTCAGTTACATGTTTTACTGTCAACAGAAGGCGTACGCCAATGTAAAAGCGTGCCTTACCTTGAAGAATTCGTTGTAACAAACGAAAACGGGACAGGACATATACATTCAACAATTGATAAAGGAGAAATCAATTTTATTACCCCTTTATTTTATAGACTCGGAAAAGATGCAAAAGTTTTAGAACCGATAGAATTGATAGATGGTTTACGTATGCGTGCGAAAGAAGTTTTACATATGTATGGAGACGAAAAAAGCTGCTAAATATAAGCAGCTTTTTAATCTAGTTGTTTTTATTATGTTTACGATTGACGAATATCAAACCACCAACGATTTTTCGAATTCATATTTTCAGTGTCACCAATCCCTCTGTAATTGAAAGCATCCAAAAAGATTGAATCTAATTTATCTTCATCTACAAAATAACCTAAATTAACTTTTACCGTTTCTCCTGGTGTGATACTGCCAATATTGTAAAAGCTTTTTCCATCTCCATGAGGCTCTAAATAATCAACTTCGCCTGTCATAATATTTTTTTCTGCGATTCCATCTTTCCCAGCATACTGCCATGCATTTCCTTTATCTTCAAGAACTTTTATAGATGGAGTCATATAGATTTCTTCTGTCGCCTGTTTACCTATATTTTTCACTGTTGTTGTCAGGTAGACAAATTTAGGATGAATTAATTTTGATTCTACTAATTGATCAATTGAATCTTTACCATTTCCAGTTTTATATTTATCCCTTCTATATGGTATCAATTGTCCAGCTTGATCCAAAGCTTGATTCCTGCTTAGTATTCCTAAGCCCATTTCATTAAAGTTCTCTTGTTTAAAATCTTTGATTGAATCAAAGGCTTCAACTTTTTCTATCACATATTCAATTTGACTGTTATCCATAGATATCGTTACTGGAACCTTTTGCCCTATATGAAATAGTCGTTTGCTATCCTTCTTCAAAGGAATTACCTTAGTTGTTTTACTTTCTTGGCTAAAATACTTTTTATCATAATCGCTTATATATGATGACTTTTCTTTTGACGTGGGCTCAAGTGAAATGCTCCCTAGCACATCTATCATTTGTTCTTCGTTTATATCATTTCCAATATAACTTTGTAACATAATTCCTTCTTCCTCAAAATAGAGAAAAATTACTCTATTAAACATTAAATCTTTATTACCATTTTCTCTATGGACAATTACTGCCTTCTTACCATTTATCTCTTTTTCTTCATAATTTTTCGAGTACAGGGTTGGAAAATCTGAATTCCCTCCTACTCTCCAAAGAACGAATGAAAATCCACCCATTGCGTAGTTATCTTTAAAGGAATATTTCATAGCAGAGTCATCAATTGCTTCCATATTTTCTGGTAATTTATCGATTTTCAGCTTATACCACTTATCAGCCTTTTTCGAGTCCTTATTTGTTACTGAAATATTTACTTCATAATTTTGTTTTTGAACGATCATATTATAGACTTTTACTGCTCCAAAAACGGTTGTCGGCATGCCGATCAATAAGCAAGCAGCAGCGATTAACATACGATGTCTTTTACGCTTTTTCTGCGGTTGTCCATCTTTCAGCTTCATTTCCTCCATAAACAATTTCTTTTTGCGCGTATATGTATGTGAAAATTCATGTTGTTCTTCAAGTTTATCAAAATCATCTAAAGCAATTTTTTCAGCAAGTTCATATATTTCTTTGGAGTTCTTTGAATTCGTCATGTTGTATACCTCCTATCATATTTTGGACTCGTTTTCGAGCGCGTTCAAACTGCTTGCGGACATTTGCCTCCGTTATCCCCATAACACTTGAAATTTCTTGATACGTTAAGTTATAGAAGACTTTGTACTTAAACACCTGTCTGTTAGATTCATTTAACTCTTTTAGCAATGCATCAATTTGAAGCTCAGACATTTTACGTTTTTCCCACTCTTCAATATTTTCATCTACTGCCTCTACTGATTCTCTTTCATATTCTTCTAAAAATGTTTCATGTCGTTTATTTTTCCGGTAACTATCAATTGCCTTGTTTTTCGCGACCCTCAAAATGTAACGTTTAAGCTCTTGAGTAGCCAAGTTATGGAGCTTTTCCAAGTTCTTATAAAGAGTAATAAACGTCTCTTGAACTGCATCTTCTGCCTGCTGAATATTATTTAAAATAGAATAAGCTACGTAATAAATTTTTTGTTCGTACAACTCGTATAGCTCTTCCATCTTTTCATAATCGTTGTTTGTAACTTTCATATAATTCCTCCTCTCACTCTATATAACGAATGAGCCATATACTTTGTGACACTACAAAATCTATTTATAAATAAAATTTAATAATAAAATAAACAAAAGCCCAATTTCTCTATTTTAACTGAGAAATTGGGCTTTTTAATATTAGAATTTTCTTGACTGTTTCCCTAGGAATATCCCTCTTACGCCTTTTCAGTAAGCAGCATATGCTCTATCGCTTCTTTTAACAAATTCTTTGTCTCTTCCAAGTTATGATTCTTCTTTTCCTCTGGTTGCACCGTATAAAACTCAGCAAATGAGCGCTCTTTATATCTTGGTATGACATGCATGTGATAATGTGTTAACTCGTTAAATACTCCACCATTTTGACAAACTGTAACTCCGTCAGGTTTATATACTATCTTAATCGCTTTTGCAATAAGCTTAGCAGCATCCATAATGGATTTTGCTACAACGTCATCTAATTCGTCTACTTCTACAACATGCTGCTTTGGCACAATTAAAGTATGTCCTGGGTAGAAAGGCGCATGATCTAAAAAGCAAGTTACATAATCATCTTCATATACTTTATATATTTTTTCCTCTTCGTTTGCTAATTTACAACCTAAACAGTCCACTACACTTTCCCCTCTTTCTAAAAACATAAAAACGTGAGAATACGGCTCTCACGTTTTTATGTTTCACTTTATTAGCTCAATTGTTTCCGTAACCTTTATACTATCTTTTACAGATTGAACAATCGTACAATTTTTCACTGCAAGCTGCAGCGCCTTGTCCAGCTGCTCTTCTGTAATGTTTTCTGCTTTAATTTTATAGTGCAAATGAACACTTTCAACTGGCTTCGATAAAGCTTCACTTCTACCAATTTCAGTTTCGATTGTAAACGTATCATATGTAATACGTTTCTTTTCTAAAATCGTTCGAAAGACAATTGCACTACACCCTGCGATAGAAGAAACGAGTAATTGTAACGGTGAATACCCGTTTTCTTTTCCAATCGCTAATTGATCATACGATAAATCTGCTTCTATATCATCGTGTTTGATTGTTAGTTTCATTTGTTTTTTCCATCTCCACTTTCATCGGTTTCTGCCGTTTCTTACTAATATAATAATATATATAGCAGAAAATGATAAATGGAATACCACAGTATAACGCCATTCTTTGTTCAGGAATAAATGCTAAACTAATAACAACGATACTATTTGTAATTAAAGCTAAAATTGGAACAATTGGGTATAGTGGTGTTCTATACTTTAAGTCCTCTAACTTTCCTCCGCCTTTTATATACTGACTTCTAAAGCGAAGTTGCGATAGAGCAATAATGATCCAACTTGAAACAGCTGATAAACCAGCTATAGATAATAAGTACATGTATACTGTATCTTCTGCAAGGAAACTTGTGAATAAAGAAAGACCTGCTACCGCAATCGTTACGACTAGCGCTGTAATTGGAATACCACGCTTATTTACTTTCTGGAAGGAAGTTGGTGCCATTCCCTCATTTGCAAGTGACCATAGTATACGTGTCGCTGCATATAATCCAGAGTTCGCTACAGATAATAACGCAGTAATAATAACGAAGTTCATAATATCAGCTGCGTATGGAATACCAATTTTATCAAATACGACTACGAATGGACTTTCAATTACGCCTGCTTCTTTCCAAGAAATTAATCCTACTAAAATTGTCATCGTTAAAATGAAGAATAACATAATGCGCCATACTGTATTACGGATCGCACGTGGAATTGTTTTTTCTGGATTTTCACTTTCTCCCGCTGCAATTCCGATTAACTCTGTTCCTTGGAATGAGAAGTTAACTGTAATCATTGTAAGTAGTACGGCAGCTAGTCCATTCGGGAAAAGTCCACCATCGCTTACAAAGTTAGAGAAAAGAGGTGCTGCTTCTTTTCCGTCATATGATATAAATCCTAATAATGCACTACCACCAAGAACGACAAATGCAAGGATTGTAATTACTTTAATACTAGAAAACCAAAATTCTAATTCAGCATAACTTTTTGCCGAAATTGCGTTTGAAGCATATAAAATAACACCGAATACAAGGCACCATACCCAAACATCAACATTTGGAAACCATCTTTTCATCATTAAACCTATTGACGTTAATTCTAGACCCACTGTTACTGCCCAGCCAAGCCAGTATAACCAGCCAATCATAAAGCCCGTTCCTGGTCCAATAAACTTCGTTGCATACTTTTGGAAAGATCCTGAAACCGGCATCGCTACCGTTAACTCTCCAAGACAAAGCATTGTTAAATACATAATAAATCCGCCTACTAAATATGAAAGGATGGCTCCCCCTGGTCCAGCCTGATTAATAGTGTAACCTGAACCTAAGAAAAAACCAGTTCCGATTACACCACCAAGTGCGATCATAAATAAATGTCTACTCTTCATCGTGCGATGTAATTTCTCATTCGTTGGTTGCTGCATCTAAATCCTCCCCCTACCAATACCCCTATATCTTGTTAAAATTTTCTGATAATAAAAATATACACGAAAGCGATTACATTTTCTATATAAAATTAAAACTTTTCTGATAAAATAATATAAAAAATCTAATTATTGCAAGATTTAGATTCTATTTAGAGGAAAATAAGGAGAAACAAGGAAAAAACCCTTACATATATTGTAAGAGTCAACGAAGTTCTAATCTTCTCGATAAAATTGATAAACTATAATTTACGATAAAGTACATACAAGCTACTAATATAAATGTTGGAATCATGTAATTCACATTTTGCCCGCTAATAATTTGAGCATTATGCATAAGCTCAGGGAGTGATATAACAACCGCTAGCGACGTATCCTTCAGCAATGAAATAAATTGACTGACAAGCGGCGGAACCATTCTCCTTAATGCTTGTGGCAAAATAATATGCCAAAGCGCTTGCACATAAGTTAATCC
Organism: Bacillus cereus group sp. BfR-BA-01347; assembly: GCF_022663835.1. NCBI lineage: Bacteria > Bacillati > Bacillota > Bacilli > Caryophanales > Bacillaceae > Bacillus > Bacillus cereus group sp. BfR-BA-01347. The sequence continues at coordinate 79,352 of NZ_JAKUGG010000010.1, forward strand.
CGAAGATCGTGCGGCTTCAACCTGCCCTTTTTCAATAGACAATAAACCACTTCTAACAATTTCAGATATCATTGCTGCCTCAAATATTGTTAAAGCAACAATTGCAGCTGTTATAATTTCTAATTTCAAGCCTGCTTCTGGAAGTGCAAAATACGTGAAAAATATAATTAACAGTAGTGGTAAGTTTCGAATCAGTTCAACTATAACTCCTAATACTTGTGAGACGACAGGTATTTTCGTGTAGCGCAATATACCGATTACACTTCCAATAATAAAACTAAGTACAATTGCTATGAGCGCTACCTCTAATGTTATAAGTAACCCTTTTAATAAAAATAGAATATGATCTCCTGTAATTGCTCCCTTGAAATCCATTTACACCGCCTCCTTTGCCAAGCGTTTTTCTAAATAACGCACTAGCATACTGAGCGGAATTGTTAATATTAAATAAAACATCCCGACAAATATATAAACATCAAACGTAACAAACGTCTTCGTTGAAATTAAATCTCCTTGATACATTAAATCAGCACCAGCAATGATTCCAAGTATTGAAGAGTTTTTAACTAAATTGAGAAACTGGTTTCCTAAAGGGGGAATTACAATTTTCACAGCTTGGGGTAAGACAACATAATACATCGCCTGCACATACGTTAGCCCTGAAGAGCGGGCAGCTTCCATTTGCCCTTTCGCAACTGATAAAATACCAGCGCGAATTACTTCCGCAATAAAAGCTGCCGTATATACCGTAAGCGTAACTGTTCCTGCTACAAAACCATTTAAAGTAATTCCTATTACAGGTAAAGCAAAATAGAATATAAATGCAATTAATACGAGTGGAATATTTCTTACAAACTCCACAAAAGCTGATCCTATCCAATTTAAAATACGAATAGGTGCAATACGCATTACTGCCAAAATTACTCCTAAAATAAAACTGCCTATCAATGCAATTACACTAGACATAACTGTATATTTAAATCCTTCTAAATACATATCAATGTTATTCGTTAATATAGAAAAATCAGGCACATATTCTCCCCTCTTTCTTTACAAGAAGAGGATGAGTACTCTCATCCTCTCACTTTTACTATCTACTTTTCTGGTTTTTGTCCAATCCACTTCTCATATAATTTGTCATACTCCCCGCTTGCTTTCATGTCTTTAATTAAAGTATTAATCTCTTTCGTTAAATCATCTGCCCCTTTTTGCACTGCAATTCCGTATGGTTCATCTGTAAAAATTTTTCCTACTACTTCATAATTAGAATCTTGTTTTGCCATTCCGTAAAGGATCGCATTATCTGTCGTCAACACATCACCTTTACCTGCCTTTAACGCTGTAAATGCCTCACTATAATTTTCAAACTCTAATACAGTCGCTTCTGGTGACTTTTGACGAATGTTATTTGTAGATGTTGATCCTTTTACAGCTAATACTTTAACGCCTTGTTTTATATCATCAACGCTCTTAATATTGCTTCCTTTTTTCACAAGTAACGATTGTCCTGCTTTAAAATATACATCTGAAAAATCCACTTCTTTTTTGCGTTCTTCCGTAATTGTCATTGTTGCAATAATTGCATCAATATCACCATTTTTCAGCATTGGAATACGTGTTTTAGACGTTACTTCTTTCAGCTCTAGCTTCTTTTCATCTCCAAGAATCTTTTTCGCAAGTGCCTTCGCGACATCAACATCGAATCCTTCTACCTGCCCTGTTGAAGGATTTTTTAATCCAAATAAATTCGTATCATTCTTTACCCCGACTACTAATTTCCCTCGTTTCTTAATTTGTTCAACAGCCCTGCCTTGCTTCGTATTTGTTTCCTTCGCCTCATCTTTTTTACTTCCACACCCAGCAACGACAAGTACGAATAAACACGAGAATATGATTAACATAAACAACTTTTTCATTTTAAGCATAAAACTCCTCCTTTAATGGTTTAACACTCGGCTTAAAAATAGACGCGCTCTTTCTTGTTCAGGACTCGCAAAGAATTGCGCCGGTGTTGTATCCTCAATGATTTTGCCATCATCCATAAATAAAATCCGATCCGCTACTTCTCGCGCAAATCCCATCTCATGCGTGACAACAACCATTGTCATCCCTTCTTTAGCCAGTGCTTTCATAACATCAAGTACCTCTCCAATCATCTCTGGATCAAGAGCAGACGTAGGCTCATCGAATAGCATAATTTCCGGCTGCATTGCAAGTCCTCTAGCAATTGCCACCCGTTGCTGTTGTCCTCCGGATAATTGATGTGGATATACGTTAGCCTTCTCTGGAATTCCTACTTTCTCTAAATAAAACATTGCTGTTTTCTCTGCTTCTTCTTTGGAAACTTTATTTACTTTAATCGGTGCTAATGTAATATTTTGAAGAACCGTTTTATGTGGATATAAATAAAAATGTTGAAAGACCATCCCAATATTTCGCCGCAATTCATTCATGTCCGTTTTTTTATTGTGTACCTCTGTATTTTGTACAATTAATTCTCCATCTGTAATTGGCTCTAATTGATTTATACACCGAAGCAACGTACTTTTTCCTGATCCTGAAGGCCCGACAACTACTACCACTTCGCCTTTTTTCACTTGCACATTAATATTTTTCAAAACTTGAAAGTTACCATAATATTTATTTACATTACGAAATTCTATCAACATACTCCCCCTTCCCCTAACAATGCATGTACATTCTTTTTATATTCAAAAATAGTCCCAAAAATAACTTTTAGCTTCAATTTGTCCATAAAAAAAAGCAAAGAGTTTCCCCTTTGCTTCTTCATTTCTATTCTGTTAAGATACTTCTTCTTTCTTATCTTTCCCGTATTCATGCTCCCAAAAATCAGCATTTTTAATTCCTAATGGCTGCGGATCGAATACTGGATCTTTTCCTTCTTTTTTCTGTTTTTCATAATCCTTTAATGCGACTAATGCAGGTTTTTGTAATAGTAAAATCGCAATGATATTTACCCATGCCATAATTCCTACACCGATATCACCTAAAGCCCACGCCGTTGCTGCTGTTTTAATACAGCCGTAGAATACAGCTCCTAAAAAAACAAATTTTAGTACCATAGACAACCAAGGACGATCTTTATCTCGATTTAAGTACGCGATATTCGTTTCTGCAATGTAGTAATACGCCATAATTGTTGTAAACGCGAAGAATAATAACGAGATTGCAACGAAACCGTTTCCAAATCCAGGGAAAACAGATTCTACCGCCGCCTGTGTATATCCTGGTCCTGGCTGAGCACCATTTAATTTATTAACGATAAAGTTTTTTCCGCTTGCATCAAATACGTTATACATGCCTGTAATAATCATCATAAATGCTGTTGCTGAACAAACAAATAATGTATCAATGTAAACGGAAAATGCTTGCACTAAACCTTGCTTAGCTGGATGTGATACTTCAGCTGCTGCTGCTGCATGTGGTCCAGTTCCTTGCCCTGCTTCATTGGAATAAATACCACGTTTTACTCCCCAAGAAATTGCTAAACCGATAATACCACCAAAAGCAGCTTCTAATGCAAATGCACTTCTTATAATTAACATAAATGCTTCTGGCAATTTTTCAATATTCATAGCAACAATGACGCAAGCTACTAAAATATAGCCTATTGCCATAAACGGTACGACAACTTGCGCTACGTTAACAATTCGCTTCACTCCACCGAAAATAATAAGAGCTAATACGACAACTAATATAGCCCCTGATACGGTAGTATTAATACCAAAAGCCGTTTCTAAACTTACAGCAATACTATTTGCTTGTACACCTGGTAATAAAAGTCCTGTTGCAAGAATTGTCGCTGCAACGAACACTAAAGCATACCATTTAACTCCTAAACCTTTTTCGATGTAATAAGCAGGACCACCTCGGAACTGCCCTTGATGTTTCGTCTTATATATTTGCGCTAATGTCGATTCTACATAAGCAGAACCTGCTCCTAAGAAGGCTACTGCCCACATCCAAAATACAGCCCCTGGTCCACCAAATGCAACCGCTGTTGCTACCCCAGCGATATTCCCTGTCCCAACGCGCCCTGATAAAGAAAGTGCTAACGCCTGAAATGAAGAAACACCAGCCTCTGATTTTTCTCCTTGAAATGTCAGCTTCACCATTTCTCCTACGTGTCTTACTTGTAAAAACTTTGTTCGAATGGAAAAATATAAACCTACTCCTAAACATAAATAAACAAGTGCTGGACTCCAAACAATATTATTTAACCAATTTACGAAAGTTTCCAACATTCCCCCTCCTTCTTTATAAAGAATATTCAGAATATATATAAAATTATAAGTGCATACCGAATCTAGGACAATATTATTTTAATAAAACAAACATATTTTTGTATAAAAAAACAAAGTATACATTTATTTTGTATACTTTGTTTTGAACAAAATGTATTATATATTCACAATTGCTTCTTCGCTTATAATTCTTTCATATAACTCTTCAGATAATTTTTGGAAGTTATCTGGCATATCTTTCCCCTTAAACTTCTTTTGGAGTGTGCCGTATAGACCTATGTCACGTAAACGTAAAAATAGTGGTAACGATTCATACCAACTATCCACCAGCCTGTGCTCATACTCATATCCTTTTCGTAACACTTGTAACTGTTTACGAGCAAAATCTGTTTTCTCTTCTGCTGTCCACGGTGTAAATAGAACAGAGTAGTATAGAACCATCGCTAAATCATGTATAAAGTAATTATAAGCCGCATCATCAAAATCAAAGATTGTTAGCTCTTTACCATCATAATGAAAATTACCTGGATGAATATCACCGTGCATAAGACCGAACGTTTCTCTTTCAACTGGAAGAGCCTTAATTTCATCCATTAATACCGCTGCAATCTTTTTCACTTGATCATCTTCTAATTCATTAATAATCCCACTTTCGTCTTCTTCCCACGTATCACGATGATTCGTTTTAGGATAGTTCATTGTTAGGCGATGCAGTTGTCCAATCGCTTTTCCCCATGCTTCAAAATAAGCATCTCCCCAATAAGGTGATCCTTCCCCTTTTACTTGCTCGCCTTTTGCATATGTAAATAAAGACGCGAAAAAGAACGTTCCATCCTCTGCTATGATTTCTTCTACGAGATTTCGAGACGTTGAATCAAGAGGTCCTGCTACCTTTGCCCCATTCTCTGCAACATATCGTAAAAAATCTAGTTCAGCCTCTACCTCTTGTTTAGAGCGATGAGAAGAATGTGTTAAACGTAATACGTAATCTTCATCATTATCACCCTTTGCCTTAAAAATATAATTTTCAAAATCTCCAAGTGGCTTTTCTTCTACTGTTACATGAAATTCCCTTGCCGCTCTTGCTAAAATTTCCTTTGTAAAAACACGTTCTACAGCTATTTCCATATATATCCCTCCTATATATCTTCTTAATTCGACACAAACGTGAGAAGTACTGCTATGAAATTGAATAATGCACAAAAGACAATGTAACGTAACTTTCAATTCTCTTCTTAAAAAAATAATCTAAGCATAAATTTCTCACAAAAAGCAAAAATTAACAGAAGTAATTTTATTCTAAAAGAGGTGGAAAGTATGACAGAGAAAAAAGAACAACAAGAGAGTAAAAAACAAAAGCATATGTTTCCATCACTTCCGGAGAACATTAATTACATTGAAAATAAACTTTCTCATTCTGATGATATAAAAAAATTAGATCTCCCTTTTCAAAACGGAAAAGGAACAATCTTATATATTGAATCTTTAGCAGATCCAAATTTAATTCATCAATTAGCTCTTGAACCATTATTAACTCGATCGGATCTGTCCTTAGATAAAGCCTTTTCCACATTAAATATGCAAAAAGAAACGAATTTAAATTATGGAGTACAGGTTTTATTACAAGGTAAATCCTTATATTTTCATGAACATGTCAATAGTTTTTGTATTTTCGAAACAGCTTTATCTTTAAAGAGAGATATAGCAGAGCCTGATAATGAAGGAATTGTGCGCGGTCCACATACTGGTTTTGTAGAGGATCTAGCAACGAATTTAACCTCTATTCGCAAACTCATTAAGAGTCCAAATTTAGTTGTTAAGTACTTTACAATCGGTGAAGAGATGCACACGAAAGTGGCAATTGCTTATATGCAAAATATAGCCAATGACGATCTAGTTGCCGAAGTGAAAAGAAGGTTAGAAAAAATTAAGACAGATGCACTTATGCCTCCAGGATACATACAAGAATTCATAGAGGATACGTCCTTCTCGCCATTTCCGCAGCAATTAAATACAGAGCGTCCAGATAGGACCGCTGCTAATTTAATGGAAGGACGGGTTGCAATTTTATCTGATGGGGACCCAACAGCGCTCATCGTACCTGTTACGTTATTCGCTTTTTATCAATCACCAGATGATTATAATAACCGCTGGATTGTAGGTTCTTTCGTCCGAATGATTCGCTTAGTAAGTTTTTTAATTGCCTTTCTCTTGCCAGCTTTATATATTGCAACTGTCGCTTTTCATCCTGATGTGTTACCGCTCGAACTTGTGTATACAATTAAAGCTTCATTAGAGAAAGTACCGCTTCCTCCTATTTTTGAAGCTCTCTTAATGGAATTAATCTTTGAATTGTTACGCGAAGCTGGTATTCGCTTGCCGAGCCGAGTGGGACAAACAATCGGTATTGTAGGTGGTTTAGTAATTGGTGATGCAATTGTAAAGGCTGGGCTTGTTTCTTACACAATGATTATCGTTGTAGCTTTAACTGCAATTTCATCTTTTCTCGTTCCATCAAATGATATGAGCTCAGCAGTTCGCATTCTTCGTTTTCCATTAATGCTTCTTGCTGCTATATTCGGATATTTAGGAATATCATTCGGTCTCATTATAACTTTTGTTCATTTATGTCAGCTACATTCATTTCATACACCATATCTTTCTCCTGTTGCCCCGATGCGGATAAAAGATATGAAAGATTCTTTCGTAAGACTACCAATTTGGTCATTTTGGGAAAGACCACATGATCCAAAGCCGAAAAAAATGCAACGCCAACATGTAACGAGAGAGGATGAGGACGGTGACAAACACGCAAAGTAAAATTTCACTAGTTCAATTTACCTTTTTCGTTATTCAATGCCAAATCGGAGTGGGCATACTTTCTCTACCGAACCGTCTTCACCTAATAGCAAAAGGTGGTGGATGGATTTCTGCTCTTATCGCTGGTCTGGCAATTCAACTTATTATTTTACTTATGTGGCTTTTCTTAAAACGATTTCCTGATGCAAATATGTATGAAAGTGTTTGTATGCTATTTGGTAATAAGTTTGGAAAACTATTAGGTTTTGCTTATGTTTTTTATTTTACACTTATCGGTATGACGGTTATGTTAAATGCTTGTAATGTCATTAAAGTATGGGTTTTACAAGCAACTCCGTGGTCTGCAATTCTCATATTATGTACAGTAGCTTGTTGTTATGTCGCTTATAATACATTTAAAGTCATCGTACGATTTTATGTCATGGCCTCTATTCTCATTATTCCAATGGCCCTTTTAATTGCCCTAGGGTTTTCCCGAGCTGATTTTTCTTATATTTTCCCACTTACAGAGGCTGGGTGGTGGAATATTATTCAAGCATCGAAAGAAACAATTACAGCCATGTATGGTTTTGAAATTATTCTTATTGCCTTTCCAAAAGTAAACGGGAGTTCTGTGGCAAAACTGAAGGCCATTTCTATCGCTAATGGATTTGTAACACTTTTTTATACTTTTACCGTTTGGATTTGCTTTATCGTATTTAGTCCAAAACAAGTTGAGCTTATTCCAGAGCCAGTTGCTTACTTATTACGCTCCTTGCATATTGGAATTATAGACCGAACGGACCTAATCTTCATACCAATTTGGATGATAACTGTCGCTGCCTCTATTGCTAGTTATTATTGTGCTGCTTCTATCGGCATTGGACACATATTTAACCTTGCTAATCATAAAAAAGCTGTTCCAATCGTTGGTATAATTGCTTTTAGTGTAGCCTTATTTATAGATACACCTGAAGAATTAAAAGTAATTGCAACTTTCACTGATAAGTTTACCTATATTTTCATCGTTGTCCTCCCTCTTTTATTTCTACTTTATTCAGTAATAAGAAAGAAGAAAGGAGAACAATATGTTCCAAAAAAGAGTTAAATTACTTTTTATATTATGTACTAGTTCCCTCCTTTCTGGCTGTTGGGATCAAGAACCATTAAGAGAAGCGAGATTAGCTTATAGTATTGGAGCTGATATTACGGAAGAGAATAAACTCCAGCAAACAATCGAGCTCGTAAAAAGTTCAAGCGGAGAACAATCTTCATTCGAGAATGAAATACATTCAGCAACCGGGCATAACATAAGAGATACAAGCGATTCCCTAAAAAAAAATGTGACTGGAAATATTCGCTATTTTAAATATGGTGTTCAATTACTAGGAACCAAAATTCTAAAAAAAGGGATACTACCCTATTTAGATGTCAGTTTTCGGGATCCAACAAATCCAACTGCTTTAGTAAAGCTTATTGCAGTAGATGGTGAAACGTCCGAGGTACTCGAAAAAAAGAAAGTAGGAAATTTATTAATTGGAGATTTTTTAAAGAAAAAAGTGAAAAGCTTAGAAGATATGAGTGTATTTCCAAAAGAAACTTTAGAAACAGCTGCTACAAAAATGTTAGACCCCGGTAAAGACTTTATACTCCCTTCCATAAAAATAAAAGGAAAAGAAGTAATTACAAACGGGTTAGCTTTATTTAACAATGATAAATTAACTGGGCATTTACCTTTGAAACAATCGGTTTTATTCGTATTATTAACCGGAAAAATGGGAACAAGTGCGCGTATAACCCAAAAGCTTACTAGCGAGAAATCAGAGAAGACATCTGATTATTTAACAATGGAAATTAGCAATCGAAAGTTAAAACGAGACTTAAAAATAACGACAGATAAAAAAGGAAATGTTTATGCTCACATTAAACTACAACTAAAAGTGATAGCGCTTGAAGCTCCAAGAGATAACCTTTATAAAATGGATGAAAGAAAAAAACTAAATAAAGAATTGTCTAAACAGCTTACGAAAGAAGCTAAAAAGATAACTAACAAGCTACAAAAAGCTAACTGTGATGCTTTCGGTATCGGAAGACACCTTATCGCCTATCACCCTGACTTATGGAAGAAAAAAAATTGGAATAAAGATTATGCAAAAGTAAAATTCAAACCTGAGGTAGATGTAAATATTTTGTATAGTGGTGTCTTAAAATAAAAAGGTTGTATGCCGCTCGGGCATACAACCTTTTTATTTCGTATATCGATACACAATTGATTCATATGGTCTTAAGTTAAGTTTTGTAATATCCTTGCTGCAATCTTTATAATTCGACAGTAGTACCTCTTGTTTCATTCCATCTAATTGAACATGAGCTGGTACAGAATACTTTATTTCTTCTCCATAGAAGTTATTGATAACAAGTAATATCTCATCATTTACAGTACGTGTATATGCCCAAATCTTAGGATGATTCTTATCTAAAATAGCATATTCTCCTTCTGTCATAACATCATATGTTTTTCTTAGTTCAATTAGTTTTTTATAATGATAAAATACAGACTCTTTATCGGCTAGTGCCTTCTCTACGTTTATTTCTTTAAAATTTTTAGCCGCTGAAATCCAAGGTGTACTTGTTGTAAACCCGCTATTTATTTCTTCATTCCACTGCATCGGAGTGCGAGAGTTGTCACGAGATTTTTGCTTTAAAATCCCGATAATATCTTCTTTTGATAGCCCTTCTTTTAGCTTTATATCGTATATATTTAACGATTCCACATCACGATATTGCTCGATGGACTCAAATTTAGGATTCGTCATACCGATTTCTTCCCCCTGATAAATATAAGGCGTTCCTTGCAGCATGTGCATAGCTGTCGCTAACATTTTTGCAGATTCGTTTCGGTACTTTCCATCATCACCAAAGCGTGACACAATGCGAGGCTGGTCATGATTACACCAAAATAACGCATTCCATCCTCCGCCCTTTTGCATTTCAATTTGCCAGTTAGACATAATCTCTTTTAATTTAATGAAATCAAACTCTGCTTTCTTCCACTTATCACCATTCGGATAATCTACTTTTAAATGATGGAAACTAAACGTCATGCTCAGTTCATTGCGCTCAGGATTAGAATATTTAATACAATTATCAATTGTCGTAGAAGACATTTCTCCAACTGTAATTACATCTTTTCCTGCAAAAACATTGCGGTTCATCTCTTGTAAATATTCATGAACACGCGGGCCATCTGTATAATACTTGCGTCCATCACTTGTCGCAGTATTACCTTCATCGTTTAAGAAGCATTGGTCTTTTGAAATTAAATTAATGACATCTAATCGGAATCCCGTTACCCCTTTATCCAGCCAAAAGCGCATCATATCATATACTTCTTCACGAAGTTTTTCATTTTCCCAATTCAAATCAGCTTGTGTTTCATCAAATAAATGTAAATAATATTGCTCCGTCTTCTCATCATATTTCCAAGCAGATCCACCAAACTTAGACTGCCAATTATTTTTTTCATCACGCCAAATATAGTAATTACGATATGGACTATTTTTATCTTCCTTCGCTTCTTTAAACCACTTATGTTCAGTCGAACTATGATTTACAACAATATCAAGCATAATCTCAATGTTACGTACTTTCGCTTCTGCTAAAAGTTCTTCAAACTCTTCCATCGTTCCGTAAGATGGATCAATGCTGTAGTAATCACTTACATCATATCCATTATCATTTTGTGGTGATTGGTATATCGGTGTTAACCATATATAATCCACTCCGAGTTCTTTTAAATAATCTAGTTTCTCTGTAACCCCTTTTATATCCCCGGTTTCCCTATTGTAATAACTATTAAAGCTCTTCGGATAAATTTGATAGACTACACTTTTATGCCAATCCTTCATGTTTAACTTCCTCCTACTTCTGTTTGACTCTTTTTGCAAATAACCATGTTAAAGTAAATGGGATTACAACTGCGATAATCATTCCGACAATAAATATTGGAATCGATTTCGGAATGATAGAAATAAATGCTGGCAATCCGCCAATTCCGATAGCAGGTGCTAATACACCATTTAATGTAATGAATATCGCTGCCACAGCAGACCCTATAATCGCTGCATAAAACGGGAACTTATTTCGTAAATTCACACCAAACATCGCTGGTTCTGTAATACCGAAGTATGCTGAAATGGCTGATGTTGATGCCATACTTTTATCATTTTGATTTTTAGAAATCCAGAACATCGCAAGTGCCGCACTACCTTGGGCAATGTTAGAAAGAGCAATCATCGGCCAAATAAATGTACCGCCATGTTGTGCAATCAATTGTAAATCAATTGCAATAAACATATGATGCATACCTGTAATTACAAGCGGTGCATATAATGCTCCAAATAATACTGCTCCAACTACTGGTACTGTTTCATATACACCTACTAATCCTACTGTTAATAAATCTCCAATATGACGTGTAACCGGACCGATAATTCCTAATGCTAACACACCTGTCACAACGATTGTTGTAATTGGTACAACTAATAATTGAATTGCATTTGGTACATGTTTCTTTAAGAAAATTTCTACTTTACTTAATACAAATGCTGCTACTAAAACAGGTAAAATTTGTCCTTGATATCCTACCTTCTCAATTTGGAACAGTCCTAGAATATTGAAGTACTCAATCTTTTGCCCCTCTAAACCAGTCGCTGCTTTTCCATAATCCCAAGCGTTTAATAAGGCCGGGTGCACAAGCATTAATCCCATAACAATCCCTAGTATTGGACTACCACCAAAACGCTTCGTTGCTGACCACCCGACAAGTGCTGGTAAGAATACGAATGCTGTATTGGCCATCATATTAATTAAATCCCAAAGCCCGCCTAAGTTTGGATAAACATCTAATAAATTTTTCCCATCAAAAAATAAGTCCTTTGCGCCTAATAGGTTGTTAATACCCATTAGTAAACCAGCTGTTACGATCGCTGGTAATATTGGCATAAATACATCCGAAAATATTTTTACAAACTTTTGAGCTGGATTTAACTTTTGGTTACCTGAATCTTTTACGTCAGCTACAGTCGATTCTTTCATACCCGCAAGCGTTATCAATTCCGCATATACTCGATCTACATCCCCTGGACCAATTACAATTTGAAATATCCCAGCGTTATGAAAAGCTCCTTTCACTAATGAAACAGACTGTAATTTATCATTATCTATTTTACTTTCATCTTTTAAAGCGATACGGAGCCTCGTCACACAGTGCGCAGCTTGTTCAATATTGTCTTTCCCACCAATATACTGCAACACTTCCTCTGCTGTTTTACGATAGTCTTTCCCCATATTCCCGTCCCTCTTTTCTTTTTTTGATACCGTTTACAATTACATATTAACTCGTATATATAAGTTAGTCAACACTCGTATGTACGAGTTTGTGTTTTTTTTATAAAAAAAAGAGATGAAACAATATTTTGTTCCACCTCTTTACTTCCTACGTGCCACATCCGAAAAGTGAAAAATATCTAAGCGGTGGCGTGATTCTGTATATTCAAACTGACTTCCATCATACAAATGTGTAAAGTTTTTCACAACGACAACATAGTCTGTTCCATTTAAATCTAAATACTTTCTGTCATCCTCTGTACATGGCTGTACTTCAATTACCCTCTGTGAATAACTAATATGTAGCCCAAGCTCTTTCTCAATGTATTTATAAATCGATGTAGCTGCAATTTCTCTCGTTAAGCCTGGAATATATTCCGATACAAAATGGTTTATATCTAAAATTACTTTTTCTCCATCAATATTTCGTACACGTTTAATATGGTCAATCACTGTTTTTTCTTTCACGTTTAATAACTTTGCTACGTCTTTCGTCGCTTCAATTTTCTCCATTTCTACGACGTCTGTAATACAATGACGCCCTAAACGTTCATTTTCTTCTTGGAAACTTACAATACCACCAAAATTAAATTCAATATTTTTTCGCTTTAAAACAAACACACCTTTTCCGTGAATTTTTTGTACATATCCACGCTCTTGCAGTAAATCTACCGCTTTTCTTACCGTGCCTCGGCTTGCCTCATACTGCTTCATTAATTCTGTTTCTGATGGGATTTTGCATCCCTCTTTTAATTGTTTATTATCAATAGATTTACTGATTTCTGTATAAATTTGTTCATACTTACTCATCATCTACAATAGCCCCTTGTCACCTTATAATTCTATATGTATTATAACATGCTTCACTCTTCTGCCAATCTCTCACTTATTTTCCATTACAAGAAAAATATAGGTAAATATTTAATCTTTAAAACGTATTTTTATAAAATTTTTTATATTTTTCTTTTCATTCAAAAAAACATGTAGTATACTAACTTCAAAATCAGAGGAGAAAGGGAGCAAAGAACTATGCTTACTTATACAACAACTGTAGTTACATTTGCACAAAAACATCATCATCATACGTAACCCTTGAAACCTAGCGGAAAAATTACGCGTAGGTACAAGGGTTATTCCCGTTGTACCTACGCTTTGGCGAAAGAGCCATGTAGGTATTTTTTTATCTACATGGCTCTTTTTTTATTGTCAAAAAGCTAGTGAAAAATGATGTTTAAGCAAAACTTACTACAAAGGAGTTAACAAAAATGGAAACGAAAAAATGGGGATTATGGGTTTTAACAGCATTTGTTATCGGGAATATGGTTGGCGGTGGCGTATTTATGCTTCCAGCAAATTTAGCACAAGTATCAGGTCCAATGGGTTCTACACTCGCATGGAGTATTACAGGCCTTGGCGTATTTATGATTGCACTTGTATTTGGAAATTTAGCGATTCGTAAACCAGAATTAAAAGCTGGACCACAAAGCTATGCTCAAGCAATGTTTCCTTCAAAAAAAGCTGGTAAAGTTGCAGGATATAGTATGGCATGGGGATATTGGGCTGCTAACTGGGCTGCAACAGCATCTGTTATTATTTCCTTCGCTGGATATTTATCAACATTCTTTCCAGTTTTACAAAGTAAGCAAATTCTTTTTTCAATAAACGGATTTTCACTAGAACTCGGAAAAGGGTTAACTTTCCTCGTATGTAGCCTTATGCTGTGGGGAATTCAATATATTCTTTCTCAAAATATTGATCGAGCTGGAAATATGAATCTACTTGCTACCATTGCAAAAATTATCGGATTTACAATGTTTATTGTAATTACATTATTCATTTTCAATGCTTCTAATTTCGGAGACGGTCAAACCTTTATGAATGAAGCAGGACAATCAATCTCATTAGGTGGACAAATCAATTCAGCTGCTATTGCAACACTCTGGGCATTTATCGGTATTGAATCAGCAGTTATGCTTTCTAATCGTGCAAAATCACAGCGCGATGTAAAAAAAGCTACGATTTTCGGATTAATTATCGCTCTTCTTATTTACATGTCAATTACTTTACTTACAATGGGAGCTCTTCCGCAAGATGCTTTAAAAGAGTCTCAAAAACCATTAGTAGACGCATTAAATTTAGCAATTGGAAATAAAGGCGCATATATAATGGCTTTACTCGCTCTTATATCTTTATTTGGATCTACAGTTGGCTGGATCGTTGTTAGTTCAGAAGTACCTTACCAGGCAGCAAAAAATGGACTTTTCCCTAAGTTTTTCGGGAAAACAAATAAAAAAGGTAGTCCTTCAAAATCATTATTGATTACAAATGTAATGACGCAAATTTTCTTATTTTCAACGATTTCTGGTACTGTTTCAGAAGCGTATAGTTTCGCTATCGTCGTAGCAACATTAGCCTATTTAATTCCATACCTTGTTTCTACCTTGTACCAATTAAAATTAGTTATTACAGGAGAAACGTATGATATACTGCCAGGATCTCGAGTAAAAGATGGAATCATTACTACATTGGCGTTGGTATACTCTATTTGGGTTATCAAAACGGGAACTGCTGATTTAAAAACATTCTTCTTAGGAATTGGATTATTCGTATTAGGCCTTATTCTCTATCCAGTACTAATGAAAGACTCACAAAAAACGGATTAAATAAAGAGAAGCTGCTGGCTTCTCTTTTTTATTAAAAATCTGTAATTAACTTTTCTTTTAGCTCTCCTACAGATAAAGGTTTCGCATAATAAAATCCCTGTACATAATCACAGCTCATTGATTGTAACAAACTCTCTTGCTCTACTGTTTCTACTCCTTCAGCAACTACTGCTAAATTTAAACTATGAGCAATTTCGATAACGGATTTTACAATCGTTCGTTCTGGTTGTGCGTGATCATAATGAAATTCACGAATAAAATTACGATCAATTTTTACAATATCCAGTGGTAGTTGTTTTAAATAATATAAGGAAGAATAGCCAGTTCCGAAATCATCCAAAGCAATTAAAACACCCATATTTCTTAATTCTTGTAATGTAGCAATAATATAATCAAAATGGCGGACTGCAATGCTTTCCGTTATTTCTAATATTAAACGGTTCGGAGGAAAACCAGTTCTCTTTAAAATGCTACGTACGGACAAAATAAAACGTTTCTGCATTAATTGTTGTATAGATAAATTCACAGATAACTTTAGTCCTTCTTGATAATTTGGCAATGTTTTAAACAAGCGACATGATTTTTCTAATACCCAGTCTCCTAGCTTTATAATAAGTCCAGACTCTTCAGCTACAGGGATAAATTCGCTTGGTGAAATAGGTCCGTCTTCTGTCATACAACGTACTAGAGCTTCTATACCAGAATATCTCTTCGTTTTCAAATCAATAATAGGCTGCAATGCTACATCTAACTCTTCGTCACGAATTGCCTTTTGCAAAGCAAACTCAACTTTCATTCTACGATTTATTTTCGCACGTAGCTCATCTGTAAAGAAACATGCAGCGTTTCTCCCCTGTTCTTTTGCACTATACATAGCTAAGTCAGAGTTTTTCAATAAAGTTTCCACATCTTGTCCGTCTTGTGGATAAGAACAAAGTCCTAGACTAGCTGAAATGTATACTTCATGGCCTTCCAGCATAAATGGTGCCTGAAAACATGACAACACAGATGTCGCTAACTGACTCATATCATCTTGTCTATGATTTTTTGTTAACAGCACAAATTCGTCGCCACCTAGCCTAGCCAGAACATCTTTCTCTCCTAGTACATAATGCAACCTTGAAGCAACTTCGCTTAAAAGTAAATCCCCTATCATATGACCTAATGTATCATTTACTAATTTAAAACGATCCAAATCAAAGTAAATCATACCAAATTCTTTTTTATCTGCAATCAATTTATTAACGGTCGTTATTAATTGTAAACGGTTAGGCAAACTCGTTAAGGCATCATGATAGGCAAGTTCCCTATAACGACTTTCACTTAGCCGCAATCTATGTTCCGCTTCTTTTCTACTACTAATATCATTTCGAATTGCGATAAACTGGTATGGCTCTCCTTTTTCATTTAAAAATGGAACAATTGTTGTTTTGACCCAATAATATGTACCATCTTTTGCTCGATTCCGAATCTCACCTGTCCATACTTTCCCATTCAAAATACGTTTCCATAATTCTTGAAAAAAGTTTTTTGGATGATGTCCTGAATTTAAAATACGGTGATCTTTTCCAATTAATTCTTCTCTTTTGTATTTAGAGATTTCACAAAATTTATCATTTACATATGTAATAAGACCTTTTCGATCTGTAATTGCAACAATTGAAGACTCATCTAATGCTAACTTTAAATCTCGCAATGAAGAGTCATATAATGCATGACCTCTCTGTTCTAGCATGCGCATCTCTCCTTGCTTCTATCTGACTAAAACACAACCTGTTTCTCTTCATAGAAATAGAGATATTTCATTTTCTAATACTAGCCCATTACATAAATTATCTTTTTAAATAGACCGATTAAAATAACATAATATTATTTGTAATAAAAAGCAATATTATACCGTTCCAATTATAACTAGTAGCTTCTCATCTCCCTAATGATTTCGCGCCTTATTATACTGCAATCTCTTTAAGTGGCTCTATGCAAGCCTTGTTTCCAACTAATACCACTCACATCTGATCTCTTTGTTTTTAATAACGAAATAGAAATTAGACCATACTACATAACTATTCACGAATAATAATATAAAACTCTATATCAATGTATATGTTTTTGAATTACAATAACAAAATATTAACATATTTTCACCTTAATTTTGGAAGTATTTTATAAATAAATACCGTATTAAACTAAAAAAGAGGATAGCCTCTTTTTTAGTTTAATACGAATATGGTATTTGCTGATAACCTGGGTATGGCATTGGATACGTTACAGGGTATGGTGATGGATAAGCTACTGGATATGGAGCTGGATAATATCCTCCACTTGTTGCACCTGTTAATGCACCAGCTGTCAGTCCGCCTAACACTCCTCCTGCAAAGCTTCCAGGGAAAAATCCGCCTCCCCATGAACTACCACCACCCCAGCCCCATCCGCCTCCGTGATGATGATGGTGATCATAGTGATGATGTCCGCCGTTATGATTGTGCCCACCATGATTGTGTCCTCCATGATGATGATTTCGATAATAAAATCCATTATTTTCTATATAATTCATGCTTCTCCGCTCCTTTTCGATTTTTTCATTTTCATATGCGTTAAGAGTGGGATAAAAAATGGGATAGTACACTGTATGTAGGACAAATGCGGAAAGTATAGGTGAAATGTCTATATTTTGTAAAAAAAGCAAAACACCTTATAATAAAGATGTCATATTACATCTTCTATTTAAGAAGTCTATATTGAAAAAAGATTAGGGGAATTATATAGAAATGAAGAAGCCTATCGTTCAATTACTATTAATATTTATAATTGTATCTATCGTTCTGTTCCTATTAAATACATCGTATATTTCGTTATATACATTTGTCGGTGCCCTATGGTCCATCACAATCGTAGGAATTTCATTCGTTATTTTTATAGAAAATAGATCTCCACAAAGTACATTAGCGTGGTTTTTAGTATTAGCACTTCTTCCTATTATAGGTGTGCTTTTATACGCTATTTTCGGGCGCAGCCGCTGGAGAAGAAAAAAACATCTCCATCGTTCAGAAGAACAAAGAAAATTATTCCGTGAAATATTAGAAGGAAGAAGACTAGAGTTATTACTCACAGTCCCACTAAATGAACGTTCCATACATTTAACAGAAGTCATACAAAAATTTGGAGGCGGTCCTGTCGCAGATAGAACAACTACAAAACTTTTAACAAACGGAGATCAAACATTTTCAGAAATTTTGCGAGCTATAGATCAGGCAAAACATCATATACATATTCAATACTACATTTATAAATCTGATGAAATTGGTACAAAAGTTCGAGATGCTTTAATACAAAAAGCAAAAGATGGTGTTATTGTACGTTTCCTTTATGATGGTCTTGGAAGTAATACGTTAAGAAGACGATTTTTGCAACCTATGAAAGAAGCTGGGATTGAAATAGTAGAATTTGACCCTATTTTTTCAGCTTGGTTACTTGAAACGGTCAATTATCGTAACCATCGAAAAATCGTTATTGTAGATGGAAAAATTGGTTTTACCGGAGGACTCAACGTCGGTGATGAATATCTTGGCCGTTCCAAGAAATTTCCTGTTTGGCGTGATAGTCATTTAAAGATAGAAGGAAAAGCATTATATAAATTACAAGCAATCTTTCTAGAAGACTGGCTCTATGCCTCTAGTGGTTTAAATACTTATTCCTGGGATCAATTCATGAATAGACAATACTTCCCAGGTAAAGAGATTTCAAATGCAGAAGGTGCTGTTCAAATCGTAGCAAGTGGACCAAGCTCCGATGATAAAAGTATTCGTAATACATTATTAGCTGTTATGGGCTCTGCAAAAAAATCCATTTGGATCGCTACCCCCTACTTTATTCCAGATCAAGAAACTTTAACATTATTACGCTTAAGTGCAATTGCCGGAATAGATGTACGGATTTTATATCCAGGTAAAAGTGATAGCATCATTAGTGATCAAGCATCTCAATCCTATTTCACTCCGCTTTTAAAAGCTGGTGCTTCTATTTACAGTTATAAAGATGGTTTTATGCATGCAAAAATTGTACTCGTTGATGATACAATTGCAACTATTGGAACAGCGAACATGGATGTACGTAGCTTTGAATTGAATTACGAAATTATTAGCGTACTTTATGAATCAAAAACAGTTCACGATATTAAACGTGATTTTGAAGAAGATTTTAAACATTCAACTGAAATTAAATGGAACTCTTTCCAAAAAAGAAGTATAAAAAAACGCATATTGGAGTCTTTCATGAGGCTCATTTCTCCTTTACTGTAGGCAATCAACTTCATCTTGATTGCTTTTTCTTTTCCCTTTATCCTCCTTCCTTTTCTTTGCATACGATATTAAAACAAGTTATCATAAGATGTATTACTTTATGAAAATAATGTTAGGTGGGAAATACATGTTAGAACAATTTCATATACATGCTGATTTAAAACAACAGCTTTCTACGATTCATGAAAAGAATAAACAAGAAGCTGGTGAAAATGCACATTTAATCGGAACGAAAATATATAAAGCGTCTGATAATAGCATTATTGAAGATGCAATTACAGCACTTCTTCTTGGCAAGAACATTCTATTAAAAGGACCGACTGGTAGTGGTAAAACAGTACTAGCGGAAACTCTTTCTTCTTTATTCCAAAAACCAATGCATAGCATTAACTGCTCTGTCGACTTAGATGTAGAGGGTATTTTAGGATACAACACACTACAAACGAAAGATGGTGCATCTGAAGTTTCATTCGTTAACGGTCCTCTTATGAAAGCAATGAAGAACGGTCACTTCCTATATATTGACGAAATCAATATGGCAAAACCTGAAACTTTACCGCTACTTCACGGCGCATTAGATTACCGTAAAATGATTACAAACCCATTTACACAAGAGGTTGTATTCGGTGATGACGAATACCGTGTAATTGCTGCGATTAACGAAGGTTACGTTGGAACAAGTGAGCTAAATGAAGCATTAAAAAACCGTTTCGTTATTATTGAAGTTCCTTACATTCAAGGTGACACATTAAAAGAACTATTATTAGCAGAATCAAAATTAAATGATGTTGCAACAATTGAAAAGTTTGTTGCATTTGCAAGCGACCTTATGCCTTTAGCTCGCGATGGACGTGTAAGTGAAGAAGCAGCAAGTATTCGTGGTATTATCGACGCATGTGATTTAGGTGTATATATTCCTGTTATGCGAGCGATTGAACGAAGCATAATTGCAAAACTTAATGATGAAACAGAACAAATGACTGTCCGTGAATTAGCAGAAAGTTATTTCTTTGAGGGATAATTTATGAGACAAATTTTTAGTGACAAAAAAATTGATGCGTCGCTGTTTCTACAAATGGAAAATTTAATGTATGCCCTTCTAAAAGAAGACGATGCCTATCTTGAATATGGCTATAAAGCATACTACGACGAAATTGAAAAGAAAGTTGTCATTAGTCACTTTTGGGATGATCGAAAAGAAGAAGATACAGTAATCGGATTAAAAAGCGAAGTGTTCTTAAAAGCACTTGGTAATAAACATTACTCGGACATGACTTTAATTCGTTCTTATGCGATTGAATTGCAAGAATCGCCCCTAAAAAAGTTTTTAACACAATTATTTGTTCTATTAGAAGAT
This sequence comes from Bacillus cereus group sp. BfR-BA-01347, assembly GCF_022663835.1. Lineage (NCBI taxonomy): Bacteria > Bacillati > Bacillota > Bacilli > Caryophanales > Bacillaceae > Bacillus > Bacillus cereus group sp. BfR-BA-01347. Next base: position 100,122 of record NZ_JAKUGG010000010.1, read on the forward strand.
TTACGCGTTGAGGAAATCGTAAAGAACTTACGTCCTGGCACGAAGCATGTTTTTAAACGTCGAAAAGAAATGTACCGCAACTATTTCGGCTCTCAAAATGAAATAAACCGCGTTCGTAATTATCACGGTGATCGTCTATTTTGCCTATGCTATCTTTCATTAACGAGCGATAAATATGAAATGTTTAATAATGAATATTTTGAGCAAATTGAAGCGATTTTACATGAAACATTCCAAGCACGTAACACAGAAGATATTATGTATATCGTTGAGAAAATTCGCTATCGCTTAGAGGCGCTTCTTGAAAGTGATATGCTTAACAACTATTTCGGACATGCTCCACTTTACTTATCTGTCCTTGCAGACGAAAAGAACTGTCGCGTCGAAGATTTAGCAAATGATGATACGCAGCTTATAGATGACGATGAAAATAAAAACAAAATGGATGAAAGTTTCTCCACATGGCATCGTGAAAATAAAAATAACGAAAACGAGAACTTTTTACGCTTTGAATTAGAAAGCGGAACAAAAACTAATATGATGGGTGATACTGCCCGTGAATCAGAAGATGGCGACCAAGCACTTGGTTCTGTACAAGGTACTTCACAAAAAAGTACACAATCCAACTTTGATGGCGCTGATACAGAAGAAGCAAGGGCTTCACACGCTTCTAGCCAGCACGACGGTGCATACGGTAAGTATAATGTAGGTGCTTCTCATACATTTAAAGAAGCTCGCAAACCAAACTCAGATGAGAAAAAAGATTACCAAGCTATCAAATCAGTCGTTAATAAAGATGTAAAAGAATTAAAGAAAATTATCGAAAAAACAATTGAAAATAAAACGAATGCGAATAGCGATAAATATTACGGAAGACTTCGTAAGAAATTCCTTCGTATTTATACCGAAAAACAACCGCGTATGTTTTATAAAAAAGGACAAGAGTCACAAGAACTCGATGTTGCATTCCAACTGTTAGTTGACTGTTCTGGTTCTATGTATAACAAAATGGAAGAAACGAAGAAGAGTGTTGTACTATTCCATGAAGCTTTAAAATCTTTAAAAATCCCACACGCTATTAGCGGATTTTGGGAAGATGCCTCTAGCGCTAAACCTGAAGATAAACCAAACGTTATCCATGAAGTTGTAAATTATAAAAACTCAACGTTACCAAACGTTGGTCCAGAAATTATGCAACTTCGTGAAGAAGAAGATAACCGCGACGGATATATTATTCGTATCGTTTCTGAAAAACTTGCCAAAAGACCTGAGAAACATAAATTCTTACTAGTCTTCACAGACGGTGAGCCTTCTGCGCTAGACTATCAACAAGACGGAATTTTAGATACGCATGAAGCTGTTAAACTCGCGCGTAAAAGTGGTATGGAAGTAATCGGTATCTTCATCGAAGAAGGCGAAGCGAAAGAAGCAACTTATCAATTGATGAAAAACATTTATAACCATCACTTCTTAGTTGCAAATCATGCTGAAGATTTACGATTGAAGATTAAACCATTGCTGAAAAAACTATTACTGAAGACGATTGAATAGAAAATAGGAGCCTTGTGGCTCCTATTTTTTCGTTCAATTACTTTGTTTCTGGTTGAAACTTGTACGGAATGGCTACTTCTAATAAAGATTCAAATCCTGCGTCATAGTATGGGAAACGCTCATTCGCAATTTTTCGATTCACCCACTCTATTGCAGAAATTTCACCTTCATCTTCCGCAATAAGTTCACCTTTTACTACATTCGCTCGGAATGTAAAAAATAGTGCATGATTCCCTGATTCTTCAAAGAATTTTTCATTGATCGCAACAAGTCCACCTAACGTAGCAGTTAAACCTGTCTCTTCTTTCACTTCTCTTATTAGTGCTTCCTCTAATATTTCACCTTTTTCCACAGCCCCGCCTGGCAATGACCAAACATTTTGTTCTACATTATGTACCATTAATATTTTATCTGTTTCTTCGTCATGTATTAGTGCATATACAACGTCAACTCTTTGCACAAGACTTCTCTCCCTCCCAAAATGATGAAGAGCCGATTCCTAAGAATCGACCCTTCCTATTAATTCATCACTAACCCAGCTGTGAGCTTTTTTTTTAACTTATCCAGCATGTCAGTTGTCATTTTGTCTAAATCGTATTCTGCTTTAAAGCCCCACTCTTTCATTGCTGCAGTTGCGTCAATAGAGTTTGGCCAGCTATCAGCGATTGTTTGACGAGCTGGATCTACTGCATAATCCATTGTAAACGTCGGAATGCGTTTACGAATTGACGCTGCAATTTGCTCTGGCTCGAAGCTCATTGCTGTAATGTTAAATGCATTTCTATGCACTAGCTTACTTGAATCAGCTTCCATTAATGAAATGATTGCTTGTAAAGCATCAGGCATATACATCATGTCCATATATGTTCCTTCAGCAATGTATGAGGTGTATGCACCTTTTTTAATCGCCTCATAATAAATTTCAACTGCATAATCAGTCGTTCCGCCTCCTGGAGGAGCTACGTAAGAAATTAAACCTGGGAAACGGACACCGCGCGTATCTACGCCAAACTTTTGATGATAATAATCACATAGTAATTCTCCTGCTACTTTGTTCACCCCATACATCGTAGTAGGACGCTGAATTGTATCTTGCGGTGTATTATCTTTTGGCGTCGATGGACCGAATGCACCGATAGAACTTGGCGTGAAGAACTTACAGTTTAATTCACGAGCTGCTTCTAATGCATTTACAAGTCCACCCATATTTAAATTCCATGCAAATAACGGATTTTTTTCTGCTGTTGCTGAAAGTAAAGCTGCTAAATGAATAATTGTATCTACTTCATTACGCTTTGCGATATCATGTAGTTTTTGTCCATCTGTTACATCTAACGTTTCAAATGGACCAGATGTTACTACTTCACTATCTGTTTCACGAATATCTGTTGCAATAACATTTGATGCGCCGTATACATCACGAAGTTTCATTACTAATTCAGAACCAATTTGCCCTAAAGAACCGGTTACTAGAATTTTTTTCATTTTCCCCACTCCTCATTTGCAAGCTATTCAAAAGATGTCGTTACTTAAATGATGCCCATTTCTTTTCCTACTTTTTCATACTTACGAATTGCTTCATCTAACATTTCTTTCGTATGAGCTGCTGTAGGCATATTACGAACACGACCTGTTCCTTTAGCTACAGTTGGGAACACGATAGATTTTGCGTATACGCCTTCCTCATTTAGACGTTTACTAAACTCTTGTGTTAACACTTCGTCACCAATAATACAAGGTGTAATTGGCGTTTCACTTTCCCCAATGTTAAAGCCAAGTTCTTTTAATCCTTGTTTCAAGTAGCGGCCATTTTCCAATAAACGATCATGTAGCTCTGTGCTTTCCATTAAAATTTCAATGGATCGCATACATGCAGCTGCATCAGCTGGTGTTAATGCTGTAGAGAATAAGAATGGACGTGAACGAACTTTTAACCAGTCAATTAAGTTTTGTTTCCCTGCTACATATCCACCAATTACCCCAATTGCTTTTGATAATGTACCAATTTGGAAATCAACTTTATCAGATAGACCGAAGTGCTTTACAGTTCCTGCACCTTTTCCAAGTACGCCTGAACCATGTGCATCGTCTACATATGTCATTAAATCTAATTCTTCTGCAATCTCAACAATTTCTGGTAATTTCGCAACATCTCCGTCCATTGAGAAGACACCGTCTGTAATTACCATTAATTTATTGTAAAGACCTGATTCTTTCGCCGCGATTGCTTTTTGGCGTAAATCTTCCATATCCGAATGTTTATAAACAATAATTTTTGCTTTTGATAGACGACTACCATCAATAATAGAAGCATGGTTTAATTCGTCTGAAAGAATTGCATCATTTTTATCCATAACGGCTGAAATCGCTGCCATATTACAGTTAAATCCTGATTGGTAAGCAATTGCTGCTTCTGTATGTTTAAACTTTGCAATTGTCTCTTCTAATTTAATATGCAAATCTAAAGTACCGTTAATTGTACGAACAGCTCCTGCCCCAACACCGTACTTATGAATTGCACCAATTGCTGCTTCTTGCAAACGGCTATCTGTTGCTAATCCAAGATAGTTGTTTGAAGATAAGTTAATATATTCTTTTCCGCCAATTGTAATGATCGGTCCATTTGAACTCTCAAGCGGATCAATTACGTTATAAAGCCCCTTTGATTTTAAATCCTCTAAATTTTCTTCTAAAAATTTCGCAAGTGTTTTACTAGACATCGTGAAGCCTCCCATCGTTCATGTAAGCGAATTATTGTCTTAATAGTTCCAATAATCCCTCTACTAGCTTAACACGTTTTCAGAATTTATTATAGAAAAATAGTTTAAAGTAACCGCTTACAATTTTAGATTATATATGATTCATTACAATAAATCTATCATTTACTTTTCATATTTGATAGAATTAAAAAAATATTTCGGGAGGTTTCAAACATGGCATTTACAGAATCTGATGTATACAATAACACAGCATTTTTCGAACAATATATGAAACGAAGATACCGAGAAAATAGCCCAAATGAATCCATTGAAAAACCAGTATTCTTTCAGCTCATTGGTCATGTACAAGGAAAACAAATTCTCGATTTAGGCTGTGGTGACGCTAAGTTTGGCGCGGAATTATTAGAAAAGGGATGCCACTCTTACACCGGCATTGAAGGCTCCGAACTTATGTATGAAAAAGCTAAAAAACAACTAGAAAATAAAAATGGATCTGTTCATTTTTTAAACCTCAAAGATTATACCTACCCCTCTTCCACTTTTGATTTAGTAACATCTAGACTCGCCTTACATTATATTGAACATCTTGATACCATTTTTCAAAAAGTGTTTCAAACTTTAAAAACAAATGGCACCTTTACCTTTAGCGTTCAACATCCCGTAATTACTTCTTCGTTTGAAAGCTTACAAACAAGTGGTAAAAGAACGAGTTGGCTCGTCGATGATTACTTTAAACTAGGCAAACGGGTTGAACCATGGATTGACCAAGAAGTTATTAAATATCATCGTACAACGGAACAGTATTTCACATTATTACAGCAAGCTGGATTTACCATTACATCATTAAAAGAAGCTACACCAAATTCAACCTATTTTCAAAATGAAGAAGAGTATAAACGTCGCTTACGAATTCCTCTCTTTCTCTTATTTTCTTGTACAAAATAAAAAAAAACGATGAATCACTCATCGTTTTTTTATCTCATTGCCTGGGCAACTTCTTTAACTACACGTCTTCCTCTTCCGTGCGGGATACAAAGTGGTGTTCCAAACAACGGATCCGTACTAATTTGACACTCCATTCGGAATACATCACGTACTAGTTTCTCATCTACCACTTCTTCAGGTTTACCTTGTGCATATATTTGTTTATCTTGAATTGCTACAATGTTATCTGCATAGCGGCATGCCAAATTTAGATCATGTAATACCATAACAATTGTTCTTTGTTCTGTTTCATTTAATTCGAATAATAAATCTAGCACTTCAATTTGGTGAGTCATATCTAAGTATGTAGTTGGCTCATCCAGTAAAATAATATCTGTATCTTGTGCAAGTGTCATTGCGATCCAAGCACGTTGACGTTGTCCACCTGAAAGGGCATGCACATCTCGCTCAGCAAATTCTGTCATACCTGTTGCTGCAAGTGCCTTCTGTACCATTTCCTCGTCTTTTTCTGACCATTGCTTCAGCCATGTTTGATATGGATAACGCCCTTGCTTTACAAGTTGTAATACTGTAAGTCCTTCTGGTGCTTGTGGTCCTTGCGGTAAAATCGCCATTTGACGAGCAATTTGCTTCGTTTGCATACTTTGAATTGCTTGATTATCTAACAAAATATCACCATTTGTTGGCTTTAATAATCTGGCTAGTGAACGTAATAAAGTTGATTTCCCGCAACCGTTAGAACCAATAAAAATTGTAATTTCTCCTTTTGGAATTTCTAAGTTCAGCTCATCAATAATAATTGTTTCACCATAAGACAACGTCAAGCGTTTCGTCTCCAATGCTTTTTGCATATTCATCTCCCTTTATGAATTCCGACTTTTATAAAGTAAATAAATAAAATAAGGTGCACCAATTGCTGATGTAAATACCCCTGCTGGAATTTCAAGTGGTGTGAAAATTGTACGCCCTATTAAATCTGCAGCAAGTACTAGAATTGCACCGACAATAGCTGCAACTGGGAGTAATGCACCGTATAAAGAACCAACTAATCTTCGTGAAATATGTGGTGCCATTAAACCGACAAATCCAATCCCTCCGGCAAAAGCTACCGCACCACCAATTAAAGCTGTACTAAGTAATAACATAAATACACGCGACTTTGTTAAAGGAACCCCAAGTCCTACCGCTATATCATCCCCTAGCTCTTGTGCATTTAAATGCCTAGCTGCGATAAATGATATTACTGTTAAAATGAGAACCCAAGGCGCAAGTACCATAACATTTTGCCAAGAAGATCCGTAAACGGTACCTGTAATCCATACATTCGCTTGACTCGCTTGATAAATTGGTGCTAATAACATAAACAAAGTCGTTGCCGCCTTCGTTAATGCCCAAAATCCAACACCAATTAAAACGAGACTAATTGGTGATAATCCATCATTTTTCCATGCAAATAAGTATACAAAAACCGCTACAATCGTTGCTCCTGCAAAAGCTGCGAGCGGCATATAATGAATACTTACCGTTAGTGCATTATTTTTATCACTAAATAGCGCTAAAAATAATACAACTGCGACACTTGCCCCGCCCGTAATCCCGATGATATCAGGAGAAGCAAGTGGATTTCGAACGAGCCCTTGTAAAATACAGCCCGCTACCGCAAGCGCAATTCCTACAAGGATAGCAATTAAAATACGTGGCATACGAAACTTATTTACAACCATGTTAGACATCGCATCGCCATTTCCGGTAATTGCTTGCCATACGTCATAAGGAGCAATTTTCATGTCTCCCATACCTGCGCTCGCAAAGAATAATCCTATTAAAACAACTAGTAAACTTAACAAGACGAGACAAGCTCGTTTATACATTAAAAACGAGAGCTCGCCTTTTCCTATACGAAACGGAATATATTTCTTCATTTGCTAAGCCCTCTCTTACGTGCAATATAAATAAAGAACGGTGCTCCAATAAATGCTGTCATAACTCCCACTGGTACTTCTTGTGGCATAATGACATATCTTGCTGCTATATCAGCCAATATTAGTAGTATTGCACCTAACAATCCGCTATAGGGCACTCTCCATCTGTGGTCAACTCCAACAAGAAATCTAGCAAAATGCGGAGTAATAATTCCAATAAATCCAATTGGGCCAGCAACCGCAACTGAACCACCAGACAACAGTACAATAATAAGTAACACGAACGATTTCATTAAAATTGTTCGTTGTCCAAGTCCTTTCGCGACGTCTTCTCCCATCATCAATGTATTTACTTTCCCTGCCATCATAAGAGATGCAATCCATCCTATTAATAAATACGGGAATACAGATTGTAAAATTTCTAACTTTCTCCCTTGCACAGATCCAGCAAGCCAAAATAATACCTCTTCAAGTGCTTTTTCATTTAACACAAGTAATCCTTGTGTTAATGATGAAAATAACGCACTAATTGCGACCCCTGCTAACGTTAACTTAAGAGGAGTAGTCCCTTCTTTTCCTAAAGAACTAGAAGCAAATACAAGTACAGCTGCAACCGCCGCTCCTAAAAAAGCAATCCATGTGAAAGCTGATAATGATGTCACGGAAAAGATTACAATTGCTACAACTATGAAGAACGCAGCACCTGAATTTAATCCAATAAAATCTGGAGAAGCAAGTGGATTCTTCGTTAAAGTTTGCATAAGACAACCAGCAATGGCTAAACTAGCACCAACACTAGCTGCAATTAACGCCCTAGGCAGACGTACATTTTCAATAATAATATGTTCATTGGAACCGTTAAAATGGAAAAAAGCATCCAATGCTAGTTTCCAACTCGTATTTGTATATCCGAAAATAATACTTCCCCAAATACAAATGACGACTGCAATGATTCCAACAAATAATCCAATCCATTTTGCTCGATTTGTTTTTAATAACATGCAGCGTTTCCCCTTCAATGTATAATGATACGTTGTTAGTGTATTTCAACTTAATTCTCATTGTCAACGGAAATGAGAATTATTTTCACCCATATATATTGACAATTAAAAGATAAAGGCTTAATATCATGCTTGCTATTGAAAAATATTCTCAACATATAGGGGGTACATAATGAATTTCATGCGGAAGAAATCGTTTACAGTATTTGTATTTTTACTAGCATTTTCAATGCTTTTAAGCGCTTGTGGAAAATCAAATAACAAAGAAGAATCTCCAAAAGAAGATACTAAAAAAGAAGTGGTTACTGTAGAACATGCAATGGGTAAAACAGAAGTTCCTGCTAATCCAAAACGTGTAGTTATCTTAACAAATGAAGGAACTGAAGCTTTACTTGAATTAGGTGTGAAACCAGTTGGTGCTGTAAAGTCTTGGACTGGTGACCCATGGTATCCACATATTAAGGATAAAATGAAAGATGTAAAAGTTGTTGGTGATGAAGGACAAGTTAACGTTGAAACAATCGCTTCTTTAAAACCAGACTTAATTATCGGTAACAAAATGCGCCACGAAAAAGTGTACGAACAACTAAAAGCAATTGCACCTACTGTGTTCTCAGAAACATTACGTGGTGAATGGAAAGATAACTTCAAATTTTATGCAAAAGCATTAAATAAAGAAAAAGAAGGTCAAAAAGTTGTAGCTGATTACGAATCACGTATGAAAGATTTAAAAGGCAAACTTGGCGATAAAGTAAATCAAGAAATCTCTATGGTTCGTTTCATGCCTGGTGATGTTCGTATTTATCATGGCGATACATTCTCTGGTGTTATTTTAAAAGAACTTGGATTTAAACGTCCTGGAGATCAAAATAAAGATGATTTTGCAGAGCGTAACGTATCTAAAGAGCGTATTTCTGCTATGGATGGTGACGTATTATTCTACTTCACATTCGATAAAGGAAATGAGAAAAAAGGATCTGAACTAGAAAAAGAATATATAAACGATCCTCTATTTAAAAATTTAAATGCCGTAAAGAATGGTAAAGCATACAAAGTCGACGATGTTATTTGGAATACAGCTGGCGGTGTAATGGCTGCTAACCTATTACTAGATGACATCGAAAAGCGCTTTGTTAAATAATATTTCCTTAACCAGCTCCCTTCTATGGAGCTGGTTATTTTTCAATTCACTTAAATGTCACATTATTTCGTTTTGTATTTTTATTCCCAATATGTTATATTATAAAAGTAAATAGAGTATATTTTCTTTATATCAGAATATTTTTTTAATCTAAATTTTCTGATTAATCACTATTTTATTTTCTTTTAGAATTCAATTATTACATTTGAAAACGCTTATCATCTCGTTTTCAGGGCAAAATACAGTAACGGTTGAAGAAAAATAGAACTTTTTTAGAAATTTTCTTTCTATTTCCATATAATTCTATTGACTTCTAAATATTTTGTAAATTAAAATGATTACATAAATATCCGTTATACAGGATTAGGGGGAAACAAAAATGGATGCAGCTTTAAAATTAGACAAAGCTGGAGAGCAACAATCACCAAAAAAACATCCACCAGGGTTATACTTGTTGTTCTTTACAGAGGCGTGGGAAAGATTTAGTTATTACGGAATGCGTGGCTTATTAGTTCTTTATTTAACAACGAGCTTAGTAAGCGGCGGTTTAGGATTTGATAAAGCAGTTGCAGTTCAAATTTACGGTATTTTCACAATGCTTGTATATTTCACACCTATTATTGGTGGTTGGTTAACTGACCATTTCATTACGAAGCGACATGCCATTACTATTGGTGGTATCATCATGGCAATTGGTAACTTTGTATTATTCTCAATGAACACAAAAACTGGACTTTTCTTAGGATTAGGATTATTAGTTATTGGTAACGGATTCTTCAAACCAAATATTTCGACTTTATTAGGTCAATTATATAGCGAAAATGATTCTCGTCGTGATAGTGCCTTCACTATCTTCTACATGGGGATTAACTTAGGAGCTCTTATCGCTCCATTCATTTGCGGTTACTTCGCAGATTATAGATACGGTTTCTTAACAGCTTGTATCGGTATGATTATTGGGCAGCTTGCCTTTAATTTCTTAGCACCTCGTTACTTAGGGTCTATCGGAACAACTGTTGTAGGTAAACAATCTAAAGAAAAAAATGCAAAAGCAATTGAGAAAAAACCTTTAACAACACAAGAGAAAAAACGTACTGCTGCAATTTTAATTTTAACTTGTTTCGTAGTATTCTTCTGGGCAGGATTTGAGCAAGCTGGTAGTTCTTTAACACTTTACACAGATAAGTTCGTAGATCGTACAATCGGTGGATTTACAATTCCAACACCTTGGTTCCAATCTGTAAACCCACTATTCATTATCTTACTAGCATTACCTGTTTCTGCGTTATGGATTAAGCTTTCAAAAACAAAAAATGGTGATTTGAAAATCCCAACAAAAATGGCATTAGGCATGATTTTACTAGGGATTGGATATTTAGTTCTAACTTTAGCTGTTTTAAAAACTGGTAGCGATGAAGGTAACATTACAATGAAAGCAAATTTACTATTCATTGTATTCACTTACATGTTCCACACAATCGGTGAGTTATTCTTATCACCAATCGGATTATCTATGGTAAGTGCAATCGCTCCTGTTAAATTAGCATCATTATTAATGGGTGTATGGTTAGCTGGTACTGGCTTCGCAAACTTATTAGCAGGACAATTAGCCGCTTTCACTCAATCTTTAGGATATTTAGAAGTATTCGCAAGCATCGGTATTATCGTAATTGTACTGGGATTAGTACTTCTGATGTTCTCTAAGAAAATTGCACATATGATGGAATAACAAAAAGACGCTTCTAAAATTAGAAGCGTCTTTTTTATTATTTCTCCTCTAAAGCTGTCACGTCCACATGAACGCTCTCACCAGGATTAGATACATCATACACTTGAGCACTCCCCTTCTGCTCATCACAGCTCTCAATCCATACTGGTACGCCCTCATATGTAACGTCAATTCTACTTGAAGAAGATAAGATTTGTTTCACACGTTTCACATCCATACTACTATCCCTCCTTTTGCTTACTACACTCCTTTCTATTTTTTCTTTTCCTTTTAGAATATATTCGGTAAGGCAGCATGTTGATTAATAGTCATTTCTTCCTCACATGCTAATATTTACTCTCTCGCTACCTTTCTGACAAATAAAAAAAGACGTATATTACATACGTCTTTTTCCACAATATTCAAATTTTATGAAAATAATGTTTTTACTACCGCACTTACTTTATCATTATGAATTTGATAATACACTTCTAATCCTCGTCTTTCAAAGCGCACTACTTTATTTTGCTTTAACTTCGTTAAATGTTGTGAAACCGTTGATTGCGGAATTTCTAATACTTCCTGTAGTTGTGTTACATTACATGTTCCTCTTTGCATAAGTTCCATTACTAGACGTAGACGAAGTGGGTGAGCTAACGCTCTTAACATTTGTACATCTTCTTCTGAAATACGACATTCGAATTGATTTTGGCTCATAAAGTTCCCCTCATTTTCGTTTTTATTTGCGTTTTTATGTTCTTTTTATTTATTTATATATCTGTTCTTATATTTCCTGTTACGACATAACTTTATCAACCTATAAAGCCGAAAAATTTTTCCATCTTTATCAGCAAAAATTCAGGAAAAAATCCTTGCTGATTTTGAATATTATACTATATGATATAACGAAAAAGCAAAATAATGGCCTACGAATACTTTGCTTGCAAACGTTGTTTTATCAGGCTTTTTGTTATATTTTCACCTCATTGAAATGCACAGTAACGGTATTGTAAAATACCGTCTATAATTGATAACCTATCGTAATGTAGTTGAACTATAATTAACCTCTTTGTTACGTTAAAAGGAATTTTCAGTAAAAAGAGATGATGTGATATTAAAAATTTGTTTCTAATTTTTTATTCGTATTGCAAGCGGTTGGACTGTTGTGCAAAACTTCCTATTAAATCCACTCAACGTGCCTCCCTCACTAGATCAAACAGGACAGATAAATGCATATATTAAACTTTATACTCGATATAAAAGACAGCATCTAATATACACCAGAGAACATGCCATCTGAATAAGCAAAATAATATGCAAATAGTTTATACAGCACACTTAAATTCATTTGAGTGTGTTTTTTGTCTACTTTATGAACAAAGCTTTTCTTTTAACACTATTATGGAATAATTATACTTTTTTACGTTGACAATAGTGTTGAAGGAGAATATACTAAGCATGTAAGTTGATTGTGAATAGTTTCACAAATAATGTGAATTTCTTCACATATAATAGATAGGAGTTGTCATTATTATGAGTACTTGGACACAAATTTATGACCCATTAAACAATATTTGGTTATCTGCACTAATCGCAGCACTTCCAATCTTTTGTTTCATCATTTGTTTAATGGGATTCAAAATGAAAAGTTACATGGCTGGTCTTTATAGTGTGATCGTCGCTATTATCCTTGCAATATTTGTTTATAAAATGCCAGCAACAGTAGCTGTAGCATCTGCCGGATTCGGTGTTTTATCTGGATTTTATCCAATTTGTACTATCGTTATCGCCGCAATTTTCCTTTACAAATTAACTGTTAAAACAGAGCAATTCAATATTATTCGCGATAGTATTTCAAGCATTACAAATGATCAACGTTTACAAGTATTATTAATCGCTTATTCTTTCGGTGCTTTCTTAGAAGGCGCAGCTGGTCTAGGGGTTCCAGTTGCTATTACAGCTGCACTACTTGTGGGTATGGGCTTTAATCCATTAAAAGCAGCAGGTATTTGTTTAGTAGCTAATATTGCTGGTGGTGCTATGGGTGCTATGGGTATTCCAGTTACAGTGCCAGCACAATTAACTCAACTTGACGCATTAACTATTGGTCGTCAAACTGTTCTTATTTTACCTTTCATTAGTATTATTTTACCTTTCTTACTTGTTTCAATGGTCGATGGAATTAAAGGTATTAAAGAAACTTGGCAAGGTATTCTTGTAAGTGGTGTTTCTTTCGCTATTACTCAATTCGCTGTAACTTACTTCTTAGGTGCAGAACTTACTAATATTTTCGCAGCAGTTGTAAGTATGATTGCTCTTGCATTATTCTTACGTGTTTGGCAACCAAAATCTTCTACTAAAGAAGAAAAACAAGAAACTAAAGTATCACATACATTCAATCAAATTTTATATGCTTGGTCTCCATTCGTATTCTTAACTGCATTTGTAACAATCTTTAACTTAAAACCGATTAAAGCTTTATTTGCTCCAGATGGTGCGTTAGCAAACTTAGTATTTAACATTCAGTTCCCTGGTCTTCATAATGCTGTTATGAAAACTACACCAATTACAAAAGCTGATACACCTTTCGCAGCTGTTTTCAAATTTGATGTATTCTCTTCTACAACTACTGCGATTGTACTAGCAATTATCGTTTCACTTATTGTTTACCGCGTAAAAGGTAAAATGGTTAAAGAATTAATGATTGAAACAATGAAAGAATTAAAAGCTCCAGTATATACAATTTGTAGCGTTATCGCTTTGGCTTACGTAGAGAACTACTCTGGTATGTCATCTACACTTGGACTTGCATTCTCTTCTACTGGTAATGCATTCCCAGTTCTTTCTCCAATCTTAGGATGGATTGGCGTATTCATTACAGGTTCAGTAGTTTCAAGTGGTTCTTTATTCGCACCACTTCAAGCAGTAACAGCAGACCAGTTAAACATCGTTCCTTCTACACTCGTTGCCTTAAACGTAGTAGGTGGTACAATGGCAAAAATGGTTTCACCACAATCTGTAGCAGTTGCTTGTGCCGCAGTTGGACTAGTTGGTAAAGAATCTGCTCTATTTAAAACAGCAATGAAATACAGTTTAATCTTCTTAGCTGTTATTAGCTTACTTCAATTAAACGCTGTATTTAATATCTTTTAAAACTAAAACACCGATCCAAGAGGATCGGTGTTTTTCACATTACATTTTTTTATTTTTTAATAAAGAAGCTCCAGCAATTTCAGGGTGAGTCATTTCGAATGGATCTAAAATAATATCCAATTCCTCTTCTGTCAGTACACCATGTTCTAAACATAACTCCCTAACAGATTTTCCTGTTTCAATTGCTTCACGTGCAATACGAGATGCTACTTCATAACCAATATGAGGATTTACTGCTGTAATAATTCCAACACTTTTCTCAACATATTGCTTCAACAATTCTTCATTTGCCGTAATTCCTTCAATACAATATTCACGGAATACACGGAATCCATTATTCATAATACTAATAGATTGAATTAAATTAAATACAAGCACAGGCTCCATTACGTTTAACTCTAATTGTCCTGCTTCTGATGCTAAGCAAATTGTATGATCGTTTCCAATTACTTGGAATGCGACTTGGTTAATCACTTCTGCCATAACTGGATTTACTTTTCCTGGCATAATCGATGAACCTGGCTGACGTGCTGGCAATTGAATTTCAGCTAACCCAACACGTGGACCCGACGCCATAATACGAAGATCGTTTGCAATTTTAGACATGTTCATCATACATACTTTAAGTGCTGCAGATACTTCTGTGTATGCATCTGTATTTTGCGTTGCATCAACTAAATGCTCTGCACCAACAAGTGGGAATCCACTAAACGTTCTTAAATGTTTTACCACTTGTTCAATATACGTAGGATTTGCATTTAATCCTGTACCAACAGCTGTCGCGCCCATATTCACTTCATATAAATGTTGACGAGACTGTTTAATTCTTTTTATATCACGCGCAAGCACTCGGCTATACGCTTCAAATTCTTGTCCAAGGCGAATTGGAACTGCATCTTGTAAATGTGTGCGTCCCATTTTAATAACGTGATCAAACTCTTTTGCTTTTTTACGAAAAGCAGAATGAAGTTCTTCCATTGTTATAAGAAGCTTTTCTAACATCATAAGAGTTGCAATATGAATCCCTGTTGGAAACGCATCGTTCGTTGATTGGGCCATGTTCACATGAGTGTTTGGGCTAATTTTCGCATACGCACCTTTTTCATATCCCATACGTTCTAACGCTCTATTCGCAATTACTTCATTTGTATTCATATTAATAGAAGTTCCGGCTCCGCCTTGAATAGGATCCACGATAAATTGATCATGAAACTTTCCATCAACAATTTCTTGCGCTGCTTCTGCAATTTCATGTCCAATGTCTTTAGCTAAGTAACCAGTGTCTATATTCGCAAGCGCCGCCGCTTTTTTCACAATTGCCATTGCTGTAATGAGTGATGGATGAATGCGATATCCTGTAATTGGGAAGTTTTCTACGGCACGTAATGTTTGTACACCATAATAAGCTGCACTTGGTACTTCTTTTTCACCTAAAAAATCTTTTTCTATACGTATATCCTTCGTTGCTATCATTTTTATCACCTATACTTTTTCATTCTAAATCCTTATCCAAAAAATCCGCCCTCTAAAAACACGAGTATCATTCAGAAGAATTTTTCAGTATCCACCTTCACTATATAGCACCTTTTTTGAAAGCGCAAACATTTATTTTTCTGTATATCCTTTTTATTAAAGTTTATAGAAAATCATTCTTCTACTTTCCTTATTTCCACTCGTTTAATTTGATGCATATCCTTTTCAAGGACTTTAAAATAAAAACCGTGTTTCTCAATAATATCTCCTTCAGCAACGATTTGTTTTTGTACCATAATCCAGCCACCAATTGTATCTACATCATCAGCAATTAAATGTATGCCAAGCAAATCATTTACTTCACTAATAAGCACTTTTCCCTCTACGATTTTATAACCTTCACTTACATGCTCTATAGGTGGATTCTCATCTTCATCGTATTCATCTCGAATTTCTCCAACAATTTCTTCTAAAATATCTTCTAGTGTAACAATCCCTGCTGTACCACCATATTCATCATACAATACAGCTAATGGAATGTGTTTTCTTTGCATTTGTAATAGTAAATCATGAATCGGAATATTTTCTAGCACTTCAATAACTGGCCTTGTATATGGCATAATCGAGCACTCCTCGTCCCGATTACCATCCATATACCGAATAAATAAATCTTTTACATTAACCATCCCAATAATTTCATCTTTATCTTCACCAAATACAGGATATCTCGTGTACTTTTCTTGCGCGATTACTTTAATATGTGTTTCAAATGGTTCGTCCTCATATAAGCCTACAACTTCCGTACGAGGTACCATAATTTCTTTTGCTACTCTATTATCAAATTCAAAAATATTATTTACATATTTAAATTCCCTTTGGTTAATCTCTCCGCTCTCATAGCTCTCAGATAAGATTAACCTTAATTCTTCTTCTGAATGAGCTACTTCATGTTCAGAAGCTGGATGTAATCCGAATAAACCAGTTACACCCCTCGCTGAACCATTCAAAGCCCAAATAAACGGATACATAACTCGGTAAAAATAAATAAGTGGTTTCGATAACAATAAGCTAACTTGTTCTGCTTTTTGTATAGCAAATGTCTTTGGAGCAAGTTCCCCAATGACAACATGTAAAAATGTAATTACTGCAAAGGCAATAATAAATGAAACTGTACTAGAAATTGCAGGTGAGAATTGCAATTTTAAAAACAACGGTTCGAGTAAATGTTTAATAGTTGGTTCCCCTAACCACCCGAGCCCTAAAGCAGTAATTGTAATACCTAGCTGACAGGCCGATAAATATTCATCTAAATTTGTAGTTACCTTTTTTGCTGCCAGTGCACCTCGTCTTTTTTCACTAACGAGTTGATCAATACGACTGCTACGTACCTTAATAATTGCAAATTCAACAGCCACAAAAAATGCTGTTAACCCAATAAGAAGGACTACCATCAATAATTTTAAAATATCCACATATGCTCTTTAGCTTTCTTAGCTAAAGTTACACCTCCTTTTTAAAAAGAAGTTTCACTTTAGTTTCTTCAATTATTGGACAGCAACTCTATATAAAATCCACCAATTTTCAAACCTCATACAATTCTAAAGGTAAAGCATCAGGGTCTTGGAAAAAGACGAATTTCTTCCCCGTTATTTCATCAATACGGATCGGTTCGGTCTCAACACCACATTGATTTAAATGCTTCATAGCTTCTTCTATATTTGTAACAGCAAATGCTAAATGTCTAAGACCGGCTGCTTCTGGAAAACTTTTGCGCTCAGGTGGATTTGAAAATGAAAATAATTCGATTTGATACTCTTCTCCTACACATAAATCTAATTTATAAGAATCTCGTTCCTTTCTATATACTTCATTCATTTCTTTAAACCCTAATATTCTAGTATAAAAATCCTTTGACGTCTCATAATTCGAACAAATAATTGCAACGTGATGCACTCTACATATATTCATACTCTCTCTATTCCTTTCTTTACCAAAGATGCATATTCTCCCTTGAAATGAAAAACATATATAGCAGAATATCTCTTTTAGGGGGCTTACCATGAAATTCATTACTTTTTTCGTCGGACTAATTGTTGTTTTCTTGCTCGCTTATATCGCTAGCAATAATAAGAAGCATATTAAATTTAAACCAATTTTTATCATGCTCATTATACAGTTAATTTTAACCTATTTACTATTAAATACAGAAATCGGCCTCATACTTATTAGAATCATTTCCAGTTTGTTTACCAAACTACTCGAGTATGCTGCTGATGGAATAAATTTCGTATTTGGTGGACTTGCAAATAAAGGTGAAATGCCATTTTTCCTTAATGTATTATTACCAATCGTCTTTATTTCTGTTTTAATTGGTATATTACAACATTTCAAAATACTACCATTTTTCATTCATTGGATCGGGTACTTTCTTAGTAAAATAAATGGTCTTGGGAAATTAGAATCTTACAACGCTATTGCTTCTGCCATTGTCGGCCAATCCGAAGTTTTCATTACAGTGAAAAAGCAATTAGCTCAAATTCCAAAACACCGTCTTTATACACTTTGTGCCTCTGCTATGTCAACCGTATCTATGTCTATCGTAGGTGCCTATATGACAATGATTGAACCTAAATATGTAGTAACTGCACTCGTTCTCAATTTATTTAGCGGTTTTATTATCGTACTCATCATTAACCCTTACGACGTTAAAGATGACGAAGATATTTTAGAAATCAAAGGTGAAAAACAAAGCTTTTTTGAAATGCTTGGAGAATACATTCTTGATGGTTTTCGTGTAGCCATTGTTGTCGGCGCTATGCTCATCGGGTTCGTCGCATTAATTAGTTGTATTAATGACCTGTTCCTCATTATATTCGGTATTACGTTCCAACAATTAATCGGCTATGTATTTGCACCTATCGCATTCCTTATCGGTGTACCAAGTTCTGAAATTGTCGCAGCTGGCAGTATTATGGCAACAAAGCTTGTAACGAATGAATTTGTCGCAATGATGGACCTTAGTAAAATTTCTAATAGCCTTTCTCCCCGTACAGTTGGTATTATTTCTGTTTTCCTTGTGTCTTTTGCCAATTTTTCTTCCATTGGTATTATTTCAGGTGCGGTAAAAGGACTAAACGAAGAACAAGGAAACGTTGTTGCGAGGTTTGGCCTTAAATTACTATATGGAGCTACTCTCGTTAGTATTTTATCTGCAATTATCGTAAGCATTATGTTGTAATTAGGTAAAATTTTATCATTTTCTTATCCCTATCTTTTGTATACAATAACGAATAGATGTCTTATACAGTGAAACTTTACTCAGAGGGGGCTATCCCCCCTCTGAGTATTAGCCTTCACCAATCGGGCTTTTACGGGCAGTTAACTCCCACCTAACTTCCTTGCATTCGCTGGACTTTGAGGTGGGAGTTTTACTGCCCGTTAATGCGGGATAAATAATCAAGACATCTATTTTTTATACATGTACAATCGTTTTTATTTAGCGTAAAATATTTTTTATGTGTTTGAGTACACTTCTAAATGTATACACTTTGATAGTTTTAAAGGAGAAAAAATGATGAAATCCGACACGAACAACAATACGCGAGCCAAAAAAGGACGCTCAAAGAAAAAACGCCTACTTTGGTTCCTTCTTATTCCATTACTAATTGTAGCACTTGGAGCAGGAGGCTACTCCTTCCATATATACAGTAAAGCAAAGTCCGTCTTAAATAATGCTTATGCTGAACTAGGTCGAGGAGATAAGTCCAGTAAACGTGAAAAAGCTGTTAAACCTATGACCGATAATATTTCTGTACTAATTATGGGTGTTGATGAAAGTGATATTAGGGAAAAAGGTTATGGAAAAGCAACTCGAACAGATGCGTTATTACTTGCAACAATTAATAAAAACGATAAATCCGTTAAACTTGTAAGCATTCCACGTGACTCACGCGTCTACATTAAATCACGTGATAAATACGATAAAATCACACATGCGCACGTATTCGGTGGTGTAGACAGCACAATTGATACGGTAGAGAACTTTTTAGATGTTCCAGTTGACTACTATGTAAAATTCAATTTTAAATCATTTATTAAAATTGTTGATTCTCTTGGTGGTATTACTGTAGACGTTCCAGTTGAGTTCACAGAGCAAAATAGTAAAGATGAAGCAGATGCAATTCATCTAAAAAAAGGACGTCAACATTTAAATGGAGAAGAGGCACTGGCACTAGCTAGAACTCGTCACATCGATAGTGATTATATGCGTGGCCAACGACAACAGCTTGTATTAGAGGCCATTGCTGAAAAGGCACTATCTCTTAATTCCATTAATAAAATCGGTGGCCTACTAGACGCTGTCGATAAAGATTTAAAAACCAATTTAACTTTTGATGATATGATGACAATTACAAAAAATTCAATGGATTCAAATTTAAAGATGGAAAAAATGCAAGTAGAAGGTACAGATAAATATATAGGTGGTATTTATTATTACGTTCCAAATGAAAAAAGCGTCGATACTATTTCAACTACCCTTCAAAAACATCTCGGTGTTACGAATAAAAATGAACATAAAAAATTATAATAAAAAGGCTGCTAGATCTTTCTAGACAGCCTTTTTATTATAATTTTCAACATATTTTTCATACACATTGTGACAATAAGTGACAATTATTACAGCCGTGTAACATTTTTTATGAAAACGTTACACACGCAGTGAAAATAATAGTATACTAGTACGTACATAATGTTATTTTCATCATTTTTATACAAAAAATGTAATACATATATTTATACATAAATTTCTGGGGGGAAATAAATGAAGCTAAGTAAAATACTGATTGGTTCTGCAATTGCCGGGGGCATATTACTTTGTGTAGGCGGTGTTGGGGGATATCAATATGTATCCAAATTAAATAATCAATTAGATACTACTGCATTACCAAATACTACATTTGAAGGTATTTCTCTCGATGGAAAAAATAAGAAAGACATTCAAGCAATTATTAATCAAAAGGTAACTGAATTAGATCAAAAATCCCTTACCTACATATTCCAAAACGATAAACAAACTTACACATGGAAAGATTTAGGGGTAAATTATAAAGAGAAAGATATTATTGACAAAATATTCAAAGAACAAGAAGGAAACGTAATGAATCGTTACAAAATGCGTAAGCAAGCTGAAAACGGTGAATTAAAACGGGACTATAAATTAACACCACAATTAAATACAACAGCTTATGAAACCTTTATAAAAGATAAATATAATGAAACATTAAAAAATCCTGTTAATGCAGAATTAAGTATTGAAGGCTCAACAGTAAATGTTAGTCAAAGCCAAAACGGAGAAAAAATTGATAAAGGAAAACTAAACAGTTTAACAAACGAAGCTATTACTACTGGTAAATCAGATGTTACATTACCAGTTACATTCATAAAACCAGAACGTTCTACAGAAGACATACAGAAAATGGGTATTAAAGAAGTCATTGCTGAATATTCTACTCCAATGGCTGGCCGTAACGGAAATCAATCATTTAACGTAAATAAGTCAGCTAATACTTTAAGTGGGGTTATTGTCGCACCTGATGAAACATTTAGTTTTAACGGCCGCGTTGGCGTAACTGATGCTGCACATGGTTATAAATCTGCAGCAGTATATTCACAAGGTAAAGTAATACAAAGTGCAGGCGGAGGAGTTTGCCAAGTCAGTAGTACATTATACAGCGCAGCTTTAAGGGCAGATTTAGGCATTGTTTCTCGAAGCAATCATTCAATGCCGGTAAATTATTTACCACTTGGGCAAGATGCAGCAGTAGCAGATTATGGTCCAGATTTAAAATTTAAAAATAATACAGGCAATCATATTTATATTCAAGCATTTTCAAATGGAGGTAGTATTACTACACGCATTTTCGGTACAAATACTGGTAAAAATGTTGAAGTTTCTTCTCAAGTAATTAGTAGAACTAGTGATAAAATCACAGCAGTTACGTATAAAAAAGTAACACAAAACGGGGAAGTAATATCAAATGGACAAATTTCAAAAAGCGTATATAAAAGCGCTCCAAAAGAATAGATAATATTAACCGAATAACATAAAGAAAAAGGCGTGATTAAATCACGCCTTTTTCTTTTGCAGTAATAGTAAAAAAGTTTCAAGATGGTCTTTCGTTTCTTCTAAAGACCACATACGATTTCCTTGCTTCGCAGCTAATACACACGCCACTTCCCACGCGTTCTTTTTCTTCATATTTATTAATTCATCACGTAATTTCAAAACGATTTCTTCGTCTTCTTGTTCAATAAACTCTTCCATCACGCTTACTATTTCATCCTCATGAATACTTAACGTACAGTACGATTTAAGAAAGTATTGTAATGTCGTATACATAATGTACTCCCCCTTCTTATTTATCAGATGGATAAGAAGTAATAATCTTAAACCCTAATTCCCCTGACTTATCTCTTGCTAAAACAGTAACAGTTTTTACTAACTTGTCTTTTACACTCATATTTTTCTTTATTACCGTTTTTCCAACCGGGAATGAATGAGTTGTATTTAATACGAGACGAGCCTCTTTAGAATTTTTTAACCAATCTTGAATTTCCTTGTCGTGTTGCTTCAAGCTATCTTTTACAGCTTTCGTCGCTGTTTCTTTATCATAGTATGTACTTGCAGCTGACACTTTATCTGTCTTCAAGCGATTCTTCAAATCCTCTTCTGACTTGCCTACATGTCTTTCAATCGTATGACCATTTTTAGGTGGTCCTTCCATTTCATCTAAAATATTATCACTGATTTTTTCTACCGATGTAGCTTGATTCCCTGTCTGTTTCTCTGGCTTTTGTTCTTTTCCTGCACATCCGCTTAAGATCAGCATTAATGCCAATAAACTACTGAAGAAAAGACTGCTTATTCGTTTCATCATATCACCTCTTCCATGATTATTATCTCAACTTCACTAAAAGTCAATTTCACACGAAAAAACATACACATTTTTTAAATTCCTCACCTATTTTGCCATATTATCAACCGATTTTCATAGAATCGCTATTTTCTCCCCTTCTATAAATATACCCCTATATTTTTATGATTATTTCCCGATTTAATCCATCCCTAAAACCACCGGATAAACCCCATATCTAAAGGGTTTATCCGGTGGTTTATTAAAAATAAAAATATACCCCTGACTTAATATACCCAATACCCTTATATAGTATATTAACGGTGTTTTATCAACGTTTTCTACATTATGTAAATTTATCCTTGCCTATATAATCGAAATATGGTGTAATGCAAAAAAAGATAAAGGATTTTAAACAATGGCTGAAACGATTCAAAATTTCTTAACAGAATACTATTCAATCGCAATTCCACTTAGTATCTTAATTAACATCATCATTAGTCTTTTAGGTTTTATCCCTAGTATTTTTTTAACCGCCATTAATATACAGCTCTTTGGCGTAACAAATGGTACTGTTATTTCGATCGTAGGCGAAGCATTAGGGGCTATTATCTCGTTTTATATTTACCGCATGGGCCTTCAAAAGTTCACTCACGATAAAGTAAATAAGTATCCAAAGGTAGAGCGTCTTCTTTATGTAGAAGGTAGAGAGGCCTTTCTACTCGTTCTATCGTTTCGATTGATACCTTTCATCCCATCAAGTATCGTGACTTTATTTGCGGCTCTAGGTAAGATGTCATTACTCTCCTTCAGTATTGCCAGCACAATAGGGAAAATACCGGCCTTATTGATTGAAGTATATTCTGCATATCACGTTATAAATGGAACAAATGAAGCAAAGTGGATTGTAACAATCGCAGGCGCTATTGGATTGTTTTATTTGTGGAAAAAATGGAGAAAAAAATAAAGAAGGAGCATAGGCTCCTTCTTTATTTTTGAGGTATTTTATTAATAACTATCTCTTAAAGTCTTAGTTTACACCAACAGCACTATATGATTGCTTAACTGCTGCTACTTCTGCAGAGTTAGCACCATATAAATCCGCTGCAGCTTGTACTAATCCAGCACGCGCTTGACTAAAAGTAGTAGATTGAGTGAAATATTGCGTATTTGCACGGTAATAGATCGCTCCTACTTTATCTTTACCAATGCCATTCACAGTAACACCGTAATGCGTACCACCATTCGCTAATAAATAAGCTGCTTTGTTAATAATACCGCTGTTTGTATGAACACCACCATTGTCACTAGTACCAGTATAACGCTTAGAGTAGTGGTCTGGATCACCATATTTCGTTGGATCACTCATAGAGCGAAGCGCATCTCCAGCTTTACCAGGCGTATAAATATCTTCACCAATTTCCCAATCTGGGTTACGGTTATCATAATACTCTACTAATGTACCAAAAACATCTGAAATAGCTTCATTTAATGCCCCTGATTCATTTTGATAAATTAAATCTGAGCTATACTCTGTAACAGCATGCGTTAATTCGTGGCCAATTACATCAATTCCACCAGATAATGAAGTGAACGTTACACCATCACCATCTCCGTATACCATTTGTGAGCCGTTCCAGAATGCATTATTATACTTACTTCCGTAATGAACTGTTGATTTTAATGGTGCTCCTGCATCATTAATAGAGTTTCTATTAAATGTAGCTTTATAATAGTCATATGTTTTACCTGCATAGTAATGAGCATCTACTGCCGCTGCATCATACGCTGCATTGAAAACATTATCTGCATCTACCCATAAAGTTCCTGGTAATGTAGTACGATTTTTCGCATCATATGTGAAAATCGTTGCTCCGCGCGTATTATCTTGTAAGTAGTAAGATGAACCAGATAACGTTGTATTAAGTGATTTCGTATCTCCTAATACACCTTTACCAGTTCCTACTTTATTTGTTCCTGTTACAGGTTTTACTACTGCTTTTGCATCCTGTTTAGGAGCCTCTTGCTTAACTGGTGATTTATCTTCATTTGCTACATGATCCAATTTATTATATTTATTTAATACTTTACCGCTGTCTGCTTCAATGAAATAGTAGTAGTTGCCTGGACTTGGATCTAAGAAGTTTAAGTTTACAACGTATGCATGTGTTGTTTCTTCACCATTTTGATATACATATAAGTCCGCTTTTGGTTCTACCTCATATTTTGGCGTTACCCCTAAATCTTGCTGCGCGATTTCAATTGCTTTTGCGCCTTCAATCTTATTTTTATTTTTCAACTTTTCCTTTTTGTCTAAATCAGGTCCAACTGTTCCAGACAATACTTTTAAAGAACCGTCTTTACTTACGTGAGCCACTTGAGTAGAACCCCATACAGGCACTCCTTCGTAAACTTGTTGCATACGTACTACTGTTGAATCAGTTACAGCATCTTTCTTCACTTGTTTCACTTTGAAAGAATCTTGCGCACTCTTTTCCCCTAACTTGTAATCACCTTTTGCTGCGTTTAAGTAATCAAACACAACAGATTCTGCTTTCTTACCAGTCGCTCCAGTTAGATCACCAGAAATAAACTCAGGTGACTGTACTGTCTCATTGTACTTCTTCGTAGAGAGTACATTTTTAGAATCCGCAAATGCAGAGCCTGTCCCTCCAAACGTAGTAACTGCCATTCCTGTCGCTAACACTAACGCTAAACTTTTCTTTTTCATGAACCTTCCCCCTAATAAAATTTTTTTGAAAAAGAGTAGTTTCATATTAGCATTATGTTTCTACTATTAATATACTAAAAATTCAATTAATTTATTTCTCAAGTTTTGTAGAATTTTGAGGAACAAATATTGAAAAACCCCTTTCCTGTTGGAAAGGGGTTTCTGTTAAGAATTTATTAACTCTACTACTTTTTCTCCTTGACCATAAATATCCGATGTCCAAGCATATTGCGGTTCCAATACCACTAATACAGCTACCAAAGCCAAAGCACCAATAATTATTTTTTTCATATTATTTTCCTCCCTTTTCTTCTAATAAATTAATTGCTAATTTATAGTAGTTATTACTTTCCTTAAATTCTAGTAATTCCTCGTGATATCCTGCTAGTTCTAAATACACCATTTTTAATTCCTTTTTATTTTCTTCGCCTCTAAAAAATGGGATTGCCTCAACTTCTAAAAATCTTTTATAAACATCTTTCGTTTCAAAGTATTTATTCTTAAGCATTGAAAGTATATATAGCATACTTTTATACTTTTCATCCCTCTTGGCAACATCTATCCCTTTATTAATCCAATCTTTCGCTTCTTCAAATTCTTTTAATTCAATACACTGCAAAGCGATCTCATACACTGCATCAATATAATTTAAATCCTCTTCCTTTTTGTACTTTAGGCATTGTAAATAATAATCTTTTGCTTTTGCATAATCTTTTAAGTTATAGTACAAGAAGCCTAAATTATTTAAAGCAATAGCTGTTATACTTTCTTTATCAGCAAAAGAATTTGCTTCCCTCAAAATATTATTATAAATAGATAGTGCTTCATTATATTGTTTTTTTTGTATATAACTCAATGCAATAAGTAACTGGCAATTTATCACATAACGGAATTTATATTCATTCTTAAATCCTTCCATTGCTACATTAGCAAAATGTAAAGTCATATGTTCAACTTCTAATTCATTATAAACAAGAGCCAAATTGAAATATATTCCATTCTCATGATAACCTTGTTCCTTTGCCATTACTTCTGTTCGAGTCAAATACTCCAATGCCTTCTTATATCTATGTTGTAAAAAATAATATAACCCTTTGCTATACGTATATAATAATTTTTGGAATGGTGAATACTTTTTGTACATCTTCTTTAAGCTCTCTAACTCTTTTTCGACAGCAGGAAAATCCCTTTTCATAATTAAATAACGTGTATACAGCAGTTTATAATAATTTATAATTTCAAAATCCAACACATGCTTCATTTCACCTTGCAACTCTTCATATATACGTTCTACTTGTTGCTTGTCCAAATGAACTAGTGCATTCAACCATTCGTCCAGCTTCCCCTTCACATCTTCTTCTACATCTCTCAAATCCGTCACAGCAATTTCTAGTCTTGTGCAGAGCAATTGTAGAATTTCTTCTGATGCTTCAATCTTTCCATTTTCAATCTTACTTAAGTATGAGACAGAACAAATGCCCTGACATAATTCTTCTTGTGTCATTTTTTGCTGTAGCCGTTTATAAAAGACTTGTTTGCCTATTTTTTCTAATGTTTGTTGCATTGTCCTCCTCCATTCTCATTACCCCCATTACTCTAATAATACATAAAATCTGGAGAAATATAAATTGATAAATATAAATTTTCTAAAAAATATGCATAATTTCATTTTTTTCTCTCTTGACTTCACATCAATATCTCTTCTTTGCTACGAATGGTGAAAAATTGGTATACTATAACCAAATTATGGAGGTGTTCTCGCGATGACTCATTATAAAGACGATAGTTATGCCTTACATACAGACCTATATCAAATCAACATGGCTTATACATATTGGAAAGATGGTATTCATAATCGCCGTTCTGTTTTTGATTTATATTTTCGAAAGCTTCCATTTGAGAACGGCTACGCTGTTTTTGCTGGCCTTGAGAAAATTGTAGAGTACATAGAAAATTTCAGTTTCACTGAAAGCGATATCGCTTATTTAGCAGAATTACAATTTGAAGAAGAATTCCTTCATTATTTACAAAATATGAAATTCACTGGGACGATTCGCAGTATGCAAGAAGGGGAAGTTGTATTTAATAACGAGCCTTTATTACGTGTTGATGCACCACTTGGTGAAGCACAAATTATTGAGACTGCCCTCTTAAATATTGTGAATTACCAAACATTAATTGCAACAAAAGCAGCTCGTATGAAACATGCTGCAAGTAATGATGAGCTTTTAGAGTTCGGCACAAGACGTGCCCATGAGTTCGATGCTGCCCTTTGGGGGACGCGTGCTGCCTTTATTGGTGGTTTCTCCTCTACAAGCAACGTTCGTGCTGGGAAACGCTTTGGGATCCCTGTAGCCGGCACACACGCTCACTCTTTCGTTCAAGCATATCGCGATGAATACGTCGCGTTTAAAAAATACGCTGAAACTCATAAAAAGTGCGTCTTTCTCGTTGATACTTATGACACATTGAAATCTGGTGTTCCAAATGCAATTCGTGTTGCAAAAGAATTTGGGGATCGTATTGATTTCTATGGCATACGTCTTGATAGTGGTGATATGGCTTATTTATCGAAAAAGGCACGAAAACTACTAGATGAAGCAGGGTTTACAAATACAAAAATTATCGCTTCTAGCGATTTAGATGAATACACAATTATGCACCTTAAATCTCAAGGAGCAAAAATTGACGTATGGGGCGTTGGGACGAAATTAATTACGTCCTTTGAGCAACCTGCATTAGGAGCTGTTTACAAACTAGTTGCGATTGAGGATACTGACGGAAAATTAAATGATACGATTAAAATTTCATCTAATCCTGAAAAAATTACCACTCCAGGACTGAAACGAATTTATCGTATTATCAATCGAGTTAACGATCATGCAGAAGGCGATTATATTGCATTAGATTCTGAAGAACCTGGAAAAGAAGAGCGCTTAAAAATGTTCCATCCAGTTCACACATATATAAGTAAATTCGTAACAAACTTTGAAGCCCGTGAACTGCATAAAGACATTTTCGTTAACGGTGAAAGAACATATGAACTGCCAAGTATATTAGATATTCAACAATATAACGAGCAGAGTCTCTCTCTATTTTGGGAAGAATATATGCGAACTTTAAATCCTGAAGAATACCCTGTCGATTTAAGCCAAGAGTGCTGGGATCATAAAATGAATTACATTCAAACAGTTCGAGAACAAGTTGAAAAAAACATACAAAAGTAAACAGAGAAGTTTCCCCTTCTCTGTTTTTTCAATACTATATGGATATTTGTAAAAAATATATTAAAATAATAAGACGAATGTATTTTATTTGTAAATTTTAATATCACGCTATTTAAAATTAAAATAATATTTGGTATTATTTTATTGAGTCAATTTCAACAAAATCACCAATAAAAAAGAGGACGCGGGTCGCGTCCTCTTTTTTATAAATCTTTCACTCGTAATACACGCATTGCATTTAACACTGCAAGTAGTGTCACACCAACATCTGAGAAAACAGCTTCCCACATTGTTGCAATACCAAAGGCACCAAGTAATAAAACGATCCCTTTTACACCTAAAGCAAAGATAATATTTTGCCACACTATACTTCTTGTACGTTTTGCAATTTTTACAGCTGTCGCAATTTTTGAAGGCTCATCAGTCATAATAACAATGTCTGCCGCTTCAATTGCTGCATCTGATCCTAAACCACCCATTGCAATACCAACGTCTGCACGGGCTAATACTGGTGTATCGTTAATACCGTCACCAACGAAGGCAATTTTTTCTTTTCCGTGTTTCGCTGCATCAATTTTTTCAATCTCTTCTACTTTTTGTTGCGGTAGTAATTCCGCATGAACTTCATCTAAGCCTAATTCTTTACCGACAGCTTCACCAACTGGTTTTGCATCACCAGTTAACATTACTGTCTTTTTAATACCTAGTTCTTTTAACTTTTGAATCGCTTGTTTAGAATCCTCTTTTACCTCATCAGAGATAACAATATAACCTGCATATCTTCCATCTACAGCAACGTGAACTAATGTACCTACTGTTTCTGGTTGCTTAAATTCAATATTTTCTTTTCTCATTAATTTTGCATTACCTGCAAAAATTTCTTTTCCTTGTACTTTTACGACTGTACCGTGACCAGAAATTTCGTTATAATCATCGATTAT
This sequence comes from Bacillus cereus group sp. BfR-BA-01347, assembly GCF_022663835.1. Lineage (NCBI taxonomy): Bacteria > Bacillati > Bacillota > Bacilli > Caryophanales > Bacillaceae > Bacillus > Bacillus cereus group sp. BfR-BA-01347. The sequence continues at coordinate 129,549 of NZ_JAKUGG010000010.1, forward strand.
TTTTTCATCAATTGATTTTCCATATGCCTTTCGAATAGATTGGGCAATTGGATGGTTAGAATATACTTCAGCAAATGCCGCATACTCTAATAACTCTTCACTTGTAGTACCTTCGCTCGGTTCCATTTTTGTAACTTTGAAAACACCTTTTGTTAATGTTCCTGTTTTGTCAAAAACAATATATTTTACATCATTTAAAGCTTCTAAATAGTTACTACCTTTTACTAACACACCACTTTTAGATGCACCACCAATACCTCCAAAGAATCCAAGAGGAATGGATACAACTAACGCACATGGACAAGAGATTACTAAGAACACTAAAGCTCTATAAATCCACTCAGAGAATGTAGCTCCTTCTAAAATAAGTGGTGGAATAAACGCCATGATCGCCGCTGTAATAACTACAACTGGAGTGTAGTAACGTGCAAACTTCGTAATAAAGTTTTCCGTTGGTGCTTTTTTACTGCTTGCATTTTGAACTAAATCTAAAATTTTTGATACAGTGGATTCACCGAATTCTTTTGTAACTTCAATTGTCAACACACCATTTTGGTTCACAAAGCCACTTAATACATCATTTCCAACTTCTACTTCACGTGGTACAGATTCACCTGTTAATGCTGAAGTATCTACCATTGATGTTCCTTCAATTACTTTTCCGTCTAACGGCACCTTCTCACCTGGCTTAACGACAATATAATCGCCAATTTGTACATCTTCTGGTGATACTTGTTTCGTTTCATTTCCAACCTTTACATTCGCATAATCAGGACGAATATCCATTAATGAAGTAATTGATTTTCGAGAGCGGTTTACCGCAATGCTTTGGAATAGTTCTCCTACTTGATAAAATAGCATTACTGCTACAGCTTCTGAGTATTGTTGAATTGCAAAAGCTCCTACAGTTGCAATTGCCATTAAGAAGTTTTCATCAAATACTTGGCCACGAGTTATGTTTCTTACCGCTCTCCAAACGATATCTCCACCTATTAATAAATAAGCAAGGACGAATAACGGAATTGTTACCATTTGTGGTAAGCCCGCTAATGCAGCAATTGCTGTCAAAATTCCGCCGACTACTAATCTCCCTACCATCTTTTTCACATTCGCTTCACCATGATCGTGACTATGTCCGTGGTCATGACCGTTCTTCTCTTCACGAACAACTTTCACATCTGGTTCTAACTTTTGAACGACATTTGTTATATTTGCTACAGTCGCTTCTAGTTCTCTTTTATTCGCAACTTCTACTCGTAATTTCTTCGATACGAAATCAACAGTTGCTTCTGAGACAGCTGGCATTTCCTTCACTTTATTTTCAATTTTCATTGCACAGTTCGCGCAATCTAAACCTTCTAATATAAATACTTCTTTAGCAATTTTATTTTTTTGTTCTTCTTGAACTTTAATATGCGGTTCTAATTTTGTAACGAGTTGTTTTGCTTCCGTAACAACTTCGTTTTCTTTATTTTGTGCTGTTTCTAAGATCATTGTCTTTGTTGCGAAGTTTACAGAACAAGAATTTACTCCTTCTATATTCCCAACACCTTTTTCAATTTTCATTGCACAGTTCGCACAATCTAAACCTTCTAACATCAGTTTCTTTTTCACCAATGCTTCAGCCATCGTTCTCCCTCCTCGCGTTCTTTTTATTCTTCTTCGTTTACGTGTTCAAACGCTTGCTCGAAGATATGAATTACGTGCTGGTCAGCTAACGAATAATAAACAACCTTTCCTTCTTTACGATTCTTCACAAGTTTCGCTTGCTTTAACACACGAAGCTGATGCGAAATAGATGATTGTGTCATTCCTAATAAATAAGCTAAATCACAAACGCACATTTCAGCTTCAAATAGCGCATGTAATATTCTCGTACGTGTACGGTCACCTAATACTTTAAATAGTTCTGCTACTTTACTTAAACTTTCATCAGTTGGAATTGTTTGTTTTACTTGCTCTACAACTTCTTCATGAATTATCGTTTGAGAACATGTCTCTTGTGGTGTTTCTACTTTATTTCCAGCCATTATAGCTCACCTCTTTAATTGAACATATGAACAATCATTCATATATCTTATACTCTTATTATATGAGCACCCACTCATATGTGTCAATGAAATCTGAATTTTTTTTATGAACATTCCGTTCACATTTTAATAAGTCGTATACATATTTTCCGCACTCTCTATATTCTCATACAAAAAAGGATGCACAATTCGCACACCCTTTTTTCATATTCCGACATAAAAATTCAACAAAGTAATATACATTCCCTTTATTTCAACAAAAGAAAAAGCCTTGCGCGCTCCCTAGACGCACAAGGCTTACTATACTTATATCCCTTTTAATTAGCTTGTTCTAAATTATCCTGCGAACTTCCATCGTCTTTTAAATGACTATGTTTTTTCGAATAAACAAAGTATACAACTACTCCGATTGCTAACCAAACACCGAAGTACATCCATGTTTTTAATGGTAGGTTTACCATTAAGAATAGACAACATGCAATTGAAATAATCGGTAAGATCGGTACAAGTGGTACCATAAATCCACGTTGTAATTTCGGATGTGTTTTACGAAGAATAATAACTGACACACCAACCATCGCAAATGTTAACAACGCTCCAATATTCGCTAAATTTGACAATTCTTTTAAATCGATAAATCCAGCAATTAAAGCACTACCAATTCCTGTTAACCAAACTGTAAATGTTGGTGCTTCTGTCTTTTTATTAATTTTCGCGAAAGATTCTGGCAATAAACCGTCACGGCTCATAGCGAAGAATACACGTGTCGTTGCATAAATGTAAGCAAAGATTACTGCCATAATACCAATTACAGCTCCAATTGCGATTATACCAGCTACTTTATCTTGTCCTACAACTTCTAACACATACGCCATCGCTTCCGGTACATCTAGCTCTTTATAAGAAACCATACCCGTCATAACGAGACAAACTACAACATAAATGATTGTACAAATGACTAACGAAGCGATAATACCAATCGGTAGATCACGTTGCGGATTTTTTACCTCTTCAGCAGAAGTTGCTAATGCATCAAATCCTAAGAAAGCAAAGAATACTGCTGCTCCCCCCGCGAAAACTCCACTTAAACCGTACGGTGCAAATGGTATCCAGTTTTCTGGTTTCACGTAGAATACACCAACTGCAATGAATAAAACAACGATACCAATTTTAATTAATACCATTATGTTATTCACACGTTTACTTTCTTTCGTACCTCTTGATAATAACCAAGTTATAACTAATGTAACGATAACTGCTGGTAAATTCACCATACCACCTTGAGACGGAATCGTTAGCAGTGCTTTTGGAATTTCAAGCCCTAATCCACTCACTAAGTTATGGAAGTAACCAGTCCATCCGCCAGCTACTGCGGCAGTCGTTACAACATATACGGATAGTAATGTCCATCCCATTAAATGAGCTACAAACTCACCAATTGTTGCATATGAGTATGTGTACACACTACCTGAAACAGGAAGTGTAGAAGCAACCTCTGCGTAACATAATGCTGCAAATCCACAAACGATGGCTGCAATCATAAATGAAAAAATAACTGCTGGACCAGCATCTCTTGCTGCTACTAATCCAGTTAATACTAGAACTCCTGTACCAATTATCGCACCAATCCCTAGCATTGTTAGGTCAAATGCCCCTAGCGTTTTCGTCAAAGTTTTACTTTTACTTTCCCCTAACAATTGCGTAACGGATTTCTTTTTAAATAGGTTGGCCACGATGTATGCCCCCTTTTGCCAAGAAGAGCTAAGAGATCTTCACTCTTAGCTCTTATCATGTTGTTTTATATATTGTTCGATTTTGTTTTGTATAATGCTTCTATTAGCAAGATACTGTTTCTGCTTCTAATAATTCTTTAGCACCTTTGTACTCTACACCGTGAGCTTCTGCAACTGCTTCAAATGTTACATAGCCATCTAATGTGTTAATACCTTTTAATAATGCAGTGTTGCCTAGGCAAGCTTCTTTGTAGCCTTTGTTAGCAATTTGTACTGCATATGGTACTGTTACGTTTGTTAATGCAAGAGTTGATGTACGTGGAACCGCACCTGGCATGTTTGCAACTGCATAATGAACAACGCCGTGTTTTTCATAAGTTGGGTTATCATGAGTTGTAATACGATCAGTTGTTTCGAAAATACCACCTTGGTCAATCGCGATATCTACAACAACAGAACCTGGTTCCATTGATTTAATCATTTCTTCTGTTACAAGTTTTGGAGCTTTTGCACCTGGGATTAATACTGCACCGATTACAAGATCAGACTCTTTAACAGCTTCTGCAATATTGTAAGGATTAGACATTAAAGTTTTTACTTGGTTTCCGAAAATGTCATCTAATTGACGAAGACGTTCTGCGCTTAAGTCGATGATTGTTACATCCGCACCTAGTCCAACTGCAATTTTAGCAGCATTTGTACCAGCTTGTCCACCACCGATGATTGTTACTTTACCACGTTTAACCCCTGGAACACCTGCAAGTAAGATACCTTTACCGCCTTTGTTCTTCTCAAGGAATTGTGCACCAATTTGTGCAGCCATACGACCAGCTACTTCACTCATAGGTGCAAGTAATGGTAGAGAACGGTTTTCTAATTGTACTGTTTCATATGCAATAGAAACAACTTTCTTTTCGATTAATGCTTTTGTTAATTCTGGTTCTGGAGCTAAGTGTAAGTATGTGAATAAGATTAAACCTTCGCTGAAGTGTTTGTATTCGCTTTCAATTGGTTCCTTAACTTTCATAACCATTTCCATGTTCCAAGCTTCTTCAGCTGTATCAACAATTTTTGCTCCTGCTTCAACATACTGAGCATCTGTGAAACCAGATCCTAAACCTGCACCCTTTTGAATGAATACTTCGTGATTGTTACGAATTAAATGTACAACACCTGCTGGTGTCATTGCCACACGGTTTTCGTTGTTTTTAATTTCTGCTGGTACCCCAATACGCATAATGAAATGCCCCCTTATAATTAACAGAAAAAAGAAAGTCTTTTTTCTTTTTGTAATAATTAATAACTTATGTCCTTATTCTAGCATAACTTAAAAGTTATGAAAACGCTAACATACCATTTTCCTAAAGTTTTTATATTTAGAATAGTGTAAATATAAAAAACATTGATTCTATTAGGGGTTTCGTGTCATTCCATTATCTTTCACTCTATTTTTATTATACTGCTTCAAAATAAACAGCAATCATTTATTATTTGACAATAATGTAACAGTGTAAGAAACCTAAGCGATAACGTATACATATACAGTTATTACTTTACTCAATACTTTAGAAATATATTCTTTTCACAAAAAAACAACTGCTAGCATTTAGCTAGCAGCTGGGTAACTTATAAATAACTTAGAAAATAAATCGTCTGTCGTTTCAGTAATTTTATCAAACAGATCACTTTCTTCCGCTTCTTGCTCTTTTAACATCTTAATTGTTTCACGTGCATCTTCAGGATAGTCGGTAATGATACCATCTACGTTTAATTTATAATATCCCTTTAAACTTTCCATATCATTTACCGTCCATACGTAAATTGGCTTGTTTAACTTCCTTGCTTCTTTTACTAGCTTCTTATTTAACATATATTCTTCTGCTACGTAAAAGTCAGCCTTCACATTCTTTAAGTTGGCTCTACTTGCATACAGTATATATCCGACTTTTATATCTGAATTTGCACGCTTAAACTCTTTAATAAGCGGGTAATGTAACGTTTGAATAACACATTGCTTCTCAAATTCATTATCTTTAATCGTTTTTAATACTTTATTTACAAAATCTTTTTCGCCACCATGAAGCTTCACTTCAATATTAAGTTTGATTTTTCCCTTAGCCAGCTTAATGATTTCATCAAGTGTACTTATTTGTCCTGAAAACCCATCTTGACTAAGAGTAAGCTGTCTTAACTCGTCCATCGTTAAATCCGAAACATGAACATTAGCATTGGCAAGACGTTTTAGCTTCAAATCATGTATAACTGCTAGTTCACCGTCTTTCGTTTGCAGTACATCAATTTCAGCATAATCTGCTTTCGCATCAATAGCTCCCTGCACAGCTTCTTTCGTATTCTCTACACCTTTTGAAATATAACCACGATGAGCCATAATAATTGGCTCTTTATATGTGTTTGTAATAAAGGTCACAATGAAGGCAACTACCATTCCCGCAGTAATAATCCCTACAATATATACGCCAATAAATTTCCAACGATGTTTTTGGAAGAAACATTTATCTGCTTTCGTTTTCGAATAATCTAATCCTTCTTCTAATAAAACATCCTCAACCGGTACCTTTTGTAAGTATAATCGCGTAATCGCCATAATATAAAATGGCGTCACGATAAAGCTGAATAAATACAATGTGCTCGTTAAAAATACAGAAATCGTTGATTCAGCTAATAATGCAAATGTTCCTTTCGGGTTTGTAAATTCATAAACACCCCATAGACACAATAAATATATTCCTAAAAACACGACATATACAATTCCAATTGAAATAAAAAACCCTACTAAAAAGAATAGTACTTTAAAAAAGCTTTCCTTTACTAAAGTTGCACTTTTACGTGCTGCCACGCGAAATGGTTTTTGCTCTAAAACAACAATAGGTAGAACGAAAATCCATCGAAGATTCAAATACGCGACTACAGCAAAGAACGTGTAATAACCAACTTGTCCCATCGTTGTCTTAAACAGTTCTCCTGTAATAAAGTTAGGAATTTGAATTTGTGGGATTAATGCCGTTTCATATCCCATATTTAAAAGAGGCAACAATACGACAGCATATAAAATAAATCCTGGTAAGCAATATGTGAAAAGAGTAGGTAAATACGTTACCGTTTTATATAAAATCGGACGTAATTTCACCTTCTGTCTTTTATGAGCGAAATACGAAATAATAATAAGCACCGCAAATTCTGTAAAGATAAGAAACAGTGCTAACAATGATAAAATTACGATTGCTAAGATCCCATAAGGCGTCTTTAAAAACGCTAATAATTCATCATTTGTCGCATTTGCATAACCACCAAAATACAATAACTTATTAAAAATGATTCCAAATAGTGGAACAAACACAATCGCTGCTAATAATTTATAAGCAAGTTGAAAAGTTAATACATTCCAAAAAGCAAATTTAACTGTTTGAAAGGAATGTCCTATTACTCCTGGTATAGATAGTTTTTTACGGTGTTGCATATATTCCTCCACATTCTAAAACGATATTTGAGATGGATTCCATATTTCCAGTTCTAATCCATCTTTTTAATAATAATATATTCCGCTTAACATGAACACTCTTATACATATAATGAAAAAAGTGATGGCTACTTCCCATCACTTTTTCATTTATTCTATTTTTTCTCTAGCCCTTGTCCAAATGCTTTCAAGAAACTAAAACCGAATGTAATAGCTCTATTGATATCTGGATCTTTTAATACTTTAAAGAAATCCATCACTTTTGTTTTTTTACCACTATTTAATTCATCTGTTGCAAATTGCAATCCTGTAACTAAACTGGACGTAATTTGCTTCGTTATTTCTGGGTCAACTGAAGATAACGCTTCTCCTGCCCCCATCATATTGTTGAGTGCATTTTTAACTGGTTCACGATTTAATTGCTCCACAGCGATTTTTGAAACATCTTCCTTCGCAGCAAGTAAACTAATCGCTGCATCTAATATACCAGCCTTCTGCAACTGTGCTAAAAGCTGCATCGTTTCTTCTACTGCTTCACGATTATTAGATAGCTCATTTAGAAGTTCATCTGCTAATTGCTGTTTCTGTTCTTCCTCTGTTACAACTTTCTTTTTAATTATAGTAATTTCTTTCGCCACTATCTCCGCCCCCTAGTCCACAAGTGATACGTATTGTTTTCTTTGCCATTTTTGCTCGATTTCAACACCGTTTTGCGGATTACGCTTTTTATCTCTCGGGTTTGAAGATGGTAACGGACGATTCCCTTTTTCACGTAGTACACGCATCTTTACCATCGTTTGTTTGTACGCTGGTGTACACGTATAAAGATCTGTCGCCGTTCCAGTTAAAATATTGATTGCCTCTTCATTTACCGTTGCATGCATCGGTAAATATAGCTCTTTCCCCGTTACACGATCTGTAACAAGTGCCTGTACTTTAATTTTCCCAAATGGTGATGCTAATTCTACAAGGCCACCATCTTTCACATTGCGCTCTAGGGCAAGTTCAGGCGAGATTTCAACGAACACTTCAGATACTTTAGATAAAATACCAGCCGATTTATTCGTCATATTTCCTTCGTGGAAATGTTCTAACATACGTCCATTATTTAAAAGTAAATCATACTCATCTGGCGCTACAACTGGTGGTACCCATTCATCTAATGATAGACGAGCTAGTTTATCTGGGAAGTTAAATCCATGCACATATAATAGCGGTGTATCGCTACCATCATGGCTACCCCAACATAAACTATTCCATCCTTCTAAACGATCGTATGTTGCCTGAGAATATAAAGGTGCAAGCGATGCGATTTCATCCATGATTTCACTTGGACTTTCATAATTCCAGTCCCCGCCAAGTGCACGAGCTACTTTTTGTAAAATCCACCAGTCTGGTTTTGAATCACCAAGCGGCTTCAATACTTCATATAATCTTTGAATACGGCGCTCTGTATTCGTAAATGTTCCCTCTTTTTCTAAGCTTGGTGCTGCCGGTAAAATAACATCAGCAAAACGAGCTGTTTTCGATAAGAACATATCTTGAACAACAAGGAAATCTAAATTCGCTAAAATATGTTGTACATGGTTGGCATTCGAATCTACTAAAGCCATTTCTTCACCCATAACATACATACCACGCAGTTTTCCTTCATCTGCCGCAAGTAACATTGCAATATTATTTAAGCCTGGTGCTTTCGGAATTGTAGTACCGTATGCTTTTTCAAATTTCGCACGGAGCGCATCATCTGAAACCGCTTGGTAACCCGGAAGCCAGTTTGGTAATGTTGCCATATCACAAGCGCCTTGTACGTTATTATGTCCGCGTAATGGGTATGCTCCTGCACCAGGACGACGATAGTTACCCGTAACAAGCAATAGATTTGAAATTGCTGCTGAAGTTGTACTTCCTCCCGTATTTTGCGTTACACCCATTCCCCAAAGCACACAAGTACCATCTGCTTCATATACCATACGAGCCATTTCTTTCAGATTTTCTTTCGAAATCCCCGTGATTTCTTCTGTATAATCAAGCGTATACTTTTCTACCATTTTGCTATATTCATCAAAATTCTTCACATTTTCAGCTATGAACTTTTTATCGTGCCAATCTTGATCAATAATATATTTCGTAATACCAGCGAGCCATACGTAATCAGTTCCTTGGCGAGGATGAATGAATAAATCCGCACGCTCTGCCATTTCATGTTTACGAAGGTCCGCCACAATTAATTTTTGGTCATGTAATTTATGTGCACGTTTTACACGCGTTGCAAGTACAGGATGTCCTTCTGTTGGATTTGCTCCAACGATAATGACAAGGCCTGCTTCCGCAATATCTTTCACTGTTCCAGCGTCCCCGCCCATACCGACAGTTTTAAATAAACCGTCTGTTGCTGGAGATTGACAATAACGGGAACAGTTGTCTACATTATTCGTTCCATATATTTGACGGGCTAGTTTTTGCATAAGATAATTTTCTTCATTCGTTACTTTCGAAGAAGAAATAAATCCAAATGCATCACTTCCATATTCTGATTTAATATGCTGCATATTGGATGCAACAACTTCAAGAGCCTCTTCCCATGAAGCTTCAACAAACATATCTCCTTGGCGAATTAATGGCTTCGTAATGCGATCTTCACTATTTACAAAATCCCATCCAAATTTGCCTTTTACACATGTGGAAATACCGTTAACCGGCGCATCTGAAACAGGCTGTACTTTCAAAATGTGGCGGTCTTTCGTCCATACTTCAAATGAACAACCTACACCACAAAATGTACAAACTGTTTTTGTTTTATTCACTTTCGTCTTACGCATCGCAGCCTCTACTTCTGAAACTGCTAAAATACTACTATATCCAGGTTCTACATCCTTTACAAAATCAATCATCGGGTCTAACACATCCGGTTTCAATCCTGTCATGAATCCAGCTTCACCCAGCATTGTTTTTTCCATTAACGCATTACATGGACATACTGTTACACACTGCCCACAACTTACACAAGATGAGTCATTTATACTTACACCATTGTCCCATATAACACGTGGACGGTCTAAGCTCCAATCAATCGATATAGTTTCATTCACTTGTAAGTTTTGACATACTTCTACACACTGCCCACAAGCAATACATTGATTTGGATCATATCGATAAAATGGATGTGACATATCCACTTCACACGCACTTACTTTCGGCTCATACGGATATTTCTGTTCCTCAATCCCCATCATATGTACTGTATTGTGGACTTTACAGTTACCATTATTGTTATCACAAACAGTACAATACAATAAATGATTCTCTAATATCCGATCCATTGCCTCAGTCTGTGCCTCTTTTGCACGCTGGGACTGTCTTTCAATATGCATACCATTCTCTAATTTCGTTGAACAAGCACGCATTAACTTCCCATTTACTTCTACAATACACGTATCACAAGTTTGAATTGGATCTACTTCTGGTACATGACAAATTTGAGGATGTTCCAAATTACTCTCGTTAAATAATTGTAGTATCGTCTTTTCACCTGATGCAGAAAATTCTTTACCATCGACGGTTACACGGACTGTCTGTTCTGCCATAGTTTCCCCTCTCCTTACAACCAACTGTACAACACAATTATGAATCCGTTTTCAAAATCGCATTACTGTACATATTTTTGAAACGCTCTACCCAAATACTTTCTTATGAAGTCGATTCTAGATGTTATAAGGTATAACTACGAAAGCTTGAAATTATCACTATTCTACAGTTCTATTATATCGTACATATACAATAATAACCAAAATAATCTGTGATCTTCTTGTTAATAGGTGTTTTTATTTTTTCCATTGTTTTATGATAAATGTGGGAGAGAAATACATATAAAAGGGGAATTTAATATGGGGCCTACGCAAGAGACTTATACAATTGTACGCTATCAATCTGGTACATTTTCAAAACAGCTTGATGAGATTGTTACAGAATCTCCTATTACTATTAAGTTGAATGGTGAAGAATATGTAACAGTCGTATGCACACCAAATTATATTGAAGATATGGTAATTGGTTTTTTAATTTCTGAGGGGATTATTTCTTCCTATAAAGATGTTGAAGAACTATGGGTTCAAAAAGATAACGGAATTGTCCATGTAAAATCATCAAAAGTGAATCCGCTCTATCAAACTTTATATAATAAACGATACATCACTTCTTGCTGCGGAAAAGGTAGACAAGGTTTTATTTTCGTAAACGACGCAGCAAAAGCAAAAGACTTACATGATATACATGTAAAAATTACTCCTGAAGAATGCTTTTACTTAATGAATACTTTACAACAATCTTCCACTACCTTTCGCCAAACTGGTGGTGTTCACAATACCGCGCTATGTGATCGAAACAATATCCTCCTATCAAGAATGGATATTGGAAGACATAATGCATTAGATAAAATATATGGTCATTGTTTGCGTAACGATATATCGATTAAAGGAAAAATCATCGCATTTAGCGGACGTATTTCATCCGAAATTTTACTCAAAGTTTCAAAAATCGGATGTGAAATTGTTCTATCTAAATCCGCTCCAACAAAACTGGCATTGCAACTTGCCCATGATTTAGGCATTACAGTCGTAGGGTTTATTAGAAATGAATCTTGTAATATTTACACACATCCAAAACGAATTGATGGCTATCAATCCAATGTTTAAAAAATAACTCCTCAATCGAGGAGTTATTTTAGTTATAAAAATGTAACATATTAAACACTTGAATAGTTAACAAAGTTAATATATAATTTCATTACATAATTAAAACAAAACATTGTAGCATATATCTTTTCATTCTTTTACAAATTAAAAGAGAATACTAACAAAACATATACTCAATCTTATAAAAGTAATGGATTTATTTGAAATCCACCAGGGAGGTTACAACTATGGAAATTCGCTTATTAACAACAGAGGACGCAGAAATATATTTAAAAGTTTGTATGGAAGGTTTAACGAAGAATCCGGAAGCTTTTAGCTCTTCTTATGAAGATGTTCTTAAACATGAAAATCCTGTGGCTGCTATGGCTAAACGATTAAGCAATCCGGATAAGTATACTCTAGGTGTCTTCAAAGATAATGATTTAATTGGTATCGCTACTTTAGAAACAAAACCATTTATTAAACAAGAACATAAAGCAAAAATTGGCTCCGTTTTTGTTTCTCCAAAAGCACGTGGTCTCGGAGCAGGACGAGCTCTAATTAAAGCAATTATTGAAAATGCCGATAAATTACATGTAGAACAACTTATGCTCGATGTTGTAGTTGGTAACGATGCAGCAAAAAAATTATATGAGTCATTAGGTTTCCAAACTTACGGCGTACAAGAGCGTTCATTAAAACATAACGGTCAATATTGGGACGAGGAACATATGGTTCTGTTCTTAAATGATTAATACTTCAATATAAGGTGAAACTTTACTCAGTGGGGGAGTTTTCCAAAAGCATCTTTCTTAATAAGAAAGATGTTTTTTCATTACAACAATGTAATCTTCATGTCACCTTTATCGATCGTACCAAACCTTTCCATTCATTATACTAAAAATATAAAGTGAAACTTTACTCAGTGGGGAACTACATCCCACGCTGATCGCATGTACTTGATATGTAGAGGAGAATGTGACATGAAACAAAACAAACGAGCTATGCTTTTAATATTTACTACAGCAATTGTAACTTCTGGATTAGCAATTTTACCTTGGTTTATCATATGAACACTCCCCCACTTAGCAAAGCTTGAAGTGGGGGTTTCTAACGTTTCGACCTAACGGATGATTAACGTCAGGGGAGTTAACACATTAGCGAGCTGTTTCACGCCTAACCCCTCTATCCCATTTGTCCATGCATTTGGGATTACTTTTCGTAAAATGTTAGCCGCAGCATTTACATCTGCATTAATTAAAGTTTTATTTGCTGAACGATATATGCCGCGCTCTATTCGTTTTCCTGAAAAAGTTGTATTTTGGTCATTTTCTCCATACGTTGGAATGAAGTCGTTATCCAGAAAACTTGCTTTCGATGTATATGATTCTTCAGTTACAACAACTTGAATGCCTACAGCATTTGCTTTGTATGTAATCATTTGAATCAGTAAATTATGCGGGATATAACAAAACGATTGGTTATTTCTTTTTCCCATATTCGTTTCTTGTTTCCAACTTTTGTTTTGACCAATAACGATTTTACAAACTTCTTCTTCTTGAGCTAGTTTTACGATGTGGTGACTAACTTTATGGAAGACATCTTTTATTTTCAAGTAACGTTTTTGATGAAGTTTTTCTATCCTTTTAGAAGTAAAAGGTCCTTTATTAGTTTGTTTTCCATTTCTAAGAATACTTGTAAAATGACTCCTCATTTTATTGTAATATTGATTTATGCTTTTGACATGTTTGCCCTTAACAAGGACAGGTTTCATACCTGTGTTTGTTACGATGGTTGCAAGGTTATCAATCCCTAAATCAATACTCATATAACGAGCATTCTCTTCAATCATTTGTTGTTCAGAAGGAACATCAATTACCAATTCCACTACATATTCATTGTATTTTGGAATCACACGAACTTGTTTCAGTTTACCTTCAGTGAAACCTAGTTTCCCAATATTTAATTGCAATTTCGTCTTTGGAAACTTTAAAAATCTACCGTTTTTAATGATGCAATCTTGGTTTGTATACAGAATCTCTTTTTCAGAAGAACGAATATACTTTGGAATCCTAGGCATTCCAGCATATTTGTTTGGATTCTTTTTATAGTCTTTTAAACTAGCAAAAAAAGATTTCCAATTTTGGAACAAACCTTTCATGATTGACTGGCTACATTGCGTAGGCAAAGCTCGATAATCATTTTGAATCATAGCCTTAAATAGTGCATCTAGAAAGTTGTAATCTACATAAGGTTTTTCAAAATTAGGTTCTGAAAACAAATTACATTTAATCTCTTTCTGTTCTTCTTTAGGCTTTAAATTCTCTTTTTCCAATTTCTTCTGATAGGCAAGAAGTTGTGTGTCATTCATCTTACCAATATTTTTATGAATATTATCCAGAACTTCTTTTTGCAAAGGCTGTAACTCTTTTTCTTGTGTTAATCCAGTGTACACCTGACGTATATAAAAGTTTGTGGTGTTGTACATGTTCTTAGCATTATGACAACATTCTTGAAAATAAGAATACATACGATGCCCTTTTTTAATCCAAATTTGAAGAGTTTTATAGTTTGATGGATTTTCCTTTGTCATTTTATTCACCTCCTTGTTAAGGATATTATAGCAAAACTAGAACGTATGTTCTCTCTATTTTTTTGAAAATGAAATATTTTTTTCGATTCACCTCACCACCTTCACTTACGGAGTCCTCTCGAAAGGCATAATAGAAATACTCCCCTAACAATGAAAAAAGCTGATTGCTTCTTAAGAAGCAATCAGCTTTTTTTATATTATAAAATCCCCAAAATTTTATTTACGCAACTTATAATAATAACCATAGATACGGCAACGCACATGACAACCGTATTACGATCTTGCTTTTCTTTTTTTGAAATTTCTTCTTTTGGATTCATGTGTATGATCTCCTTTTTAAAAAAAGTGTGAGATAGGAAATTTTTCTTATCCGATGCGAGGTGAATACGAAAACCCTCTCTATCTCACATACACAATAGAATGGAATTGTCATTTTATAAATAAAATGACATGACGTTATGTCGCAACATAGGGTATTTTGTGTCGCTACGTTTTCTATTATAAAAAATAGTTGTGCAAAACTAGTGCATTTTTTATGTCAATTACTCTGAGCGAAAAATAACTCTTCCACTCAATCACATAAAAAGAGTTTTTTATTATTTTCATGTAAACTATATAAGTAGAATGAACAGTTTGGGGTGCACAAGATTATGGTAAAAATTTTATTAGTAGACGATGAAGAACGTATGTTACGATTATTAGATCTGTTCTTAAGCCCTCGCGGCTATTTTTGCATGAAAGCTACCTCTGGCCTTGAAGCACTAAATTTAATCGAACAAAAAGAATTCGATATTATTTTATTAGATGTTATGATGCCAAGTATGGATGGATGGGATACTTGCTATCAAATCCGTCAAATTTCCAACGTTCCTATCATTATGTTAACAGCTCGCAACCAAAACTACGATATGGTGAAAGGCCTCACGATGGGCGCAGATGATTATATTACAAAACCATTTGATGAGCATGTATTAGTCGCACGAATCGAGGCTATATTACGCCGTACAAAAAAAGATGGTTTTGTTAGTTTCAATGGTATTGAGTGGGATAAAACGAAACATACTGTCACAGTTTATGATGAAAAAATCTCGCTAACTCCTATCGAATTTTCGTTACTCGGACTATTTTTGCAAAATACAAACCGAGCTTATAGCCGAGATGATTTAATCGAAAAAATTTGGGGCTATGAAACAGATATCGAATATAGAACAATTGATTCACACATTCGTAATATCCGTGATAAACTACGCAAAAAAGGATTTCCGATTGAAGATTACCTAGAAACGGTCTATAAAGTCGGATATAAATGGAAAAGTGAATAATTACTTCGGTCAGTGGGAAATCGTATACCACTGACTCTTTATTATGGATAAGGTATGGTGAAAAAATGAGTAAACTTTCCCTTAAAATTGGGACATACTTTTTAATATTAGCTTTATGTATTGAAACAATTGCTTTCGTATCTTTTTATAAAAGCCTTTCAAAAATACGTATTGAAGAGGAAACAGATGCTCTTTTAGAGAAAGGTAATCGCTATAGTAAAAAAATTAAAAGCCGCGAGAGACGGGATGAATATTATAAAGAAATGAAACACGCTGAACATAATAAAAATCCTAAACGTCCTGTGTACCCTGAGTTCGATATTACGAATGAGGCTGCACACTTAGTTGAATCGGAATCAATTTCTAACTCCGATATAGCTATCATTATTACTGACCATAACGGCAAAATTATTTCCACCTCAGAACCCGTAACAAAAGATATGCAAAAACAACTTACTTGTAAAACAGAAACTGTCCCAGACGGCGGGTTGGTCGTTGAAAGGAACTGGAAAAAATCAAAGTTCATCACAGCAGTAAGCCCACTTAACACAACAAAGTTTCAAGGAAAGCTATATATGTTATTAAAAACATCTTTCCTAGAAAATATGTTACTTAAACTCATGAACCAATTTCTTATCATTAGCGTTTTAACAATTATTTTAACAACAATTTCTGTCTTTGTTTTTTCACGCGTTATTACAGAACCACTTGTAAAAATGAAGAGAGCGACAGAAAAAATGTCAAAATTAAACAAGCCAATTCAATTAGGTATTAAACGAAATGATGAACTCGGAAGTTTAGCAAAAACAATTGAAGATTTATCGAGTGAACTTACGTATATGAAAAAAGAGCGCAATGAATTTCTCGCTAGTGTCGCTCATGAACTATTAACTCCATTGACCTATATGAAAGGTTATGCGAAGGTAGCAAAGAGAGACTCTTTAACAAAAGAGGAGCGAGAAGAATACTTACAAATCATTGAGGATGAAACGGATAGTGTAACCGATCTCGTCCAAGATTTATTTATGCTTGTACAATTAGAACAACACCAATTTGTTATAAAAAAACAAAAAGTGCTTCTTCAGCCATTTTTAGAACGAATGGTAGAAAAAACAAAAACAACATTAACAAATAAGCAAATGCAACTTCATGTATATTGCAAAGATGATTTAGAAGTTTGCATAGACGAAAGACGTATGGAACAAGTTATGTTAAATTTATTACACAACGCTTATCAACATTCGCCAGAAAACACATCCATTACGATACGTGTACTCATGGAAACAGATTCTTTTACAATAAGTGTACAAGATGAAGGTGAAGGTATTCCTGAACAAGATATCCCGCATATTTTTGACCGTTTTTATCGTGTTGATAAATCCAGAACACGAGCTACAGGCGGAAAAGGTATCGGGCTAGCTGTTGCAAAAGAAATTGTAGAATTGCATAACGGTTCTATTTTAGTAACAAGCCAATTAGGAGCGGGAACAAACTTTATAATCGATATACCTTTTGAATAATATGCGTGTGAAAACACCAGTAGTAGTAAACACTACTGGTGTTATTTTGTTCATAAAAACAGCTTATATAAGCTAAGCTTTTGAAATTATTCTTATTTCAATATAAAATAAAGATACATTTGTCAAAGATTTGGAGGGTGATATAATTGGATATCCATGTATTAACAAAAGACGAAGCAGAAATTTACTTAGAACTTCGCGTAGAAGGATTAAAGCAAAACCCTGAAGCATTCAGCTCTTCTTATGAAGATATTATTAATAAAGAGTGTGCGATTGAATATAAAGCACAAAAATTAGCACAAGATGAAAACTATACGCTAGGTGCATTTAAAGATGGGAAATTAATCGGGGTTGCAACACTGGAAACGAAACCATATGTAAAACAAGAACATAAAGCTAAAATCGGTTCTGTATATGTTTCTCCAAAAGCACGCGGACTTGGAGCAGGAAAAGCACTTATTAAAGAATGTCTTGAACTTGCTAAATCTTTAGAAGTAGAACAAGTTATGCTTGATGTTGTTGTTGGCAACGATGGAGCAAAAAAACTTTATGAGTCATTAGGTTTTAAAACATTCGGTGTACAAGAACGTTCATTAAAATATAACGGACAATATTGGGACGAAGAGCATATGGTCTTATTCTTAGATGAAAATAAATAATAAAAAACATCCTCATGTTTGGAGGATGTTTTTTACTTTCTTGTAAACCATGCCTTGTGTAATAATTGAATTGCTTTCGCAATTTCTTCCTCTGATAATATCGCAAACCCAAGCAAAACTACATTCTCAGGCGCCGTACCATCTTTATAGTACGTAGACACAGGATATATTTTGATACTATATTTCGCAGCTTCTTGAATTAATTCTTCTTCCCGCATTCCATTATGCACTTTTAATAAAATGTGTAATCCCGAATCTTCTCCTATCACTTCAACACGATTAGAGAAATACTTCTCTATTTCAAAAACAAGTCGATCTCTCTTCTTTCGGTAGACGACACGCATTTTATGAATATGTTTTTCCCAATAGCCTTCATTTAAAAATCTTCTAATCACTTCTTGGTCCATTCTTGAAACACTTTGTGTATAAAATAAATATTGCTGTTGATACTTTTTAATTAATTTCTTCGGCAACACCATATAGCTCATCCGTAGCGATGGCAATAATGCTTTAGATAGCGTCCCCATATAAATAACTTTCCCCTCTGTATCTAACCCTTGCAGCGCCGGTATAGGCTTTCCAGAATAGCGAAATTCACTATCATAATCATCTTCAATAATATACCTGCCCTCTTCTTTCTTTGCCCATTGTAAAAGCTGCATCCTTCTCGTAATAGGCATAATCATTCCATTTGGAAACTGATGGGAAGGTGTAACAAATACAACATTCGCATTGCTATTTTCTAAATCTGCAATACAAATTCCATCTCTATCTAAAGATAACATTTGGACTCTTGCTTCTCCCTGTTCAAAAACAACCATCTTCCTATGATACCCTGGGTTTTCAACTGCATAATTGCTTCCCTTTAACAATTGAAACAATAGTTTCACTAATATTTGTGTTCCCGCTCCTAATACAATTTGACTAGCTGAACAACGCACACCTCTAGATTCATACAAATAATTCGTAATCTCTTCTCTTAAGCTCGCTTCCCCTTGAGGGTGTCCTAGAAAGAGAAGTTCGTTATTATGCGGCTGCCATACTTCATTTACAATTTTCCGATACATATTGAATGGAAAAGCATTTGTATCAATTCCTGTTTGTGTAAAGTCAAATTTATAACTCTTCTCCTGAAACGGTACTTCTTCTATTCTCTCTCCGCTATCCTCTACATGAACCATTTGCTCAATCTTGCATACAAAATAACCTTTTCTCGATATCGGCTCAATATAACCTTCTGCAAGTAATTGTTCGTACGCTGCCTCTACTGTATTTTTACTTACTTGTAAATGTATCGCTAACTTTCGCTTAGCTGGTAATTTCGTAAAAGGGACAATCGATCCATCTTTAATTTCTTTTTTTATATACTCATACAATTGCACATATAATGCCTTTTTACTATTCATATTTAAATTAGGCGTTAATTCTAACATAATATCTGACCCCTTAATAAAACTAAAATCTGATACTTTTTACAGTACCAGAAGTTATATATAATTCCTTTTATCATGTCACACATAAAAAATCAAATACTGGAGAGGAGAAACATGATAATGAACAATGTTAAACGTATCGGACTCATTATGATTATTACAGGGGCTACATTATGGGGATTATCTGGTCCAATGATTCAGTGGCTATTTCAGCATACTAATGTATCCTCAATTGATTTTTTAACAATTCGATTGTTGCTTGCAGGAATATTTATTTTGTCTTTCTTACTTATAAAGAAACAAAACATATTTCAAATTTGGAAACACCCTAGATATTCTATACAACTTATTATTTTCTCTATTCTCGGCATGCTTGGTGCGCAATACGCCTTTATCGAAACGGTTCATATTAGTAATGCAGTCACAGCAACGCTATTTCAATTTCTAGGTCCTGTTCTTATTACCATGTATGTTGCATTTGAACAAAGAAAATTCCCTGCTCCCATGCAACTATTCGCAATTATAGCCGCGCTAATAGGAACATACTTTATTATTACAAATGGCTCAATTGAAAATATTGTTTTATCCAAAGAAGCTATTATTTTTGGACTATTAACAGCAATCGGATTTGCATTTTATACCCTTCATCCGGCTTCTCTCATTAAAGAATGCGGGACAACTGTAGTAATTGGTTGGGGGATGTTAATCGGAGGAATTGTACTACTTATTTATAATCGTTCATTCGGGTGGAATCAATTTTCACAAACTCTTACACTAAAAACCTTTTCTATGCTTATTCTTATCATTATTAGTGGTACCCTTTCTTTCCTTCTATATATCGGTAGTCTTAAATATTTAGCAGCAACAGAAACAAGCATTTTATCTAGCATTGAACCCCTTGTAGCTGCCATCGTTTCAATCACTTGGCTAAATGAATCTTTTGGAACATATCAATTATTAGGCGGCGTATGTATCGTTCTGTCCGTTATTTTTTTGACGATGCCTCAAAAAGAAACCGAACCACCCTATACAACTGAACAAGTATAATGTGAAACTTTAATTAGTTGGGGCTATCTCCCACTAATTATTAACCTACACCAATCGGGCTTTTACGGGATAAAAAATGTCAAAAGAGGTCGTACAAAACTTACGACCTCTTTTTATACTTTAAAGGAATTGTCCCGCCTTCTAGCAAATACAATTACACTAACAATAAAAACTAGGAGTGTGGCACCATGAAAAAAATCGGAACTATGCTACTTCTCTCCTTTCTCATCACTGGATGCACACAAGCACAATCTGATTCAAAAGCATCTAAAACTGAAGCTGTCGCAACGTCATCCACCCAAGTGAACGCACCTTCCTTCTTTCACCTTAGTGTTTTAAAAGATGTAAATTGGGAAGAAGCCCCCTCATTCATAGACGGAAAAATACCTTTAAAAGGCGTCGAAGGAAAAATCGCAATGGCTGATAATCCTATTATCGCAAATGAACAAAATGAAATAATGTGGTACTTTCTAGATTCTGAAATACCAACTGGAAAATTGTCTATTATTGCGCTAAAACAAGGATCTGTAACTCCGACACAAGTACTCTTTCAAAAAGAAACTTCCAAACAAACTTGGACTACTTCAAATACAATCGATTCTACTACAAACGAACTCCCTCTCACTATGTCACTACCTTCATCTGGATTATGGTTATTAAATATATATGTGAATGAAAAATATTATGATCAGTTTGTAATCACTGCTGAGTAAAGTGACAAAAATAAACCACTTTCTTACAACAATGTAATTTCTACGTCATGTACTTCGATAGTTGAATTATCTCTCTTCTCTTATACTTAAAGTAAGAAATGAAACGAGGAGAGATGAGAGATGAAAAAAATGATAGAAGTGATCGTAGCAGTAACTGAGGTTTTAGTGAATGGTAAACAAGTTGCAATGGAATTAAATAAATAGTGAAGAAACATAAATAATTCTACACTTCTTCATTATTTTGATTTCTTATCTCAAAAAAGCAGTGCCTTTTAGGCACTGCTTTTAGCTATTAATAACGTGGTATTTTCGTAATTTGCGCCACGCCTGAATCAATAGCTGCTTTCGCTACTGCTTCTGCAACACTTGGAACAACTCTTTTATCTAATGGATTTGGGATTACATAATTCGCATTACGTTCTTCGTCAGTAATGATGTTAGCGATCCCATATGCTGCCGCTAATTTCATCTCTTCTGTAATATCAGTTGCGCGCACATCTAACGCACCGCGGAATATTCCGGGAAACGCCAATACATTATTTACTTGATTCGCATAATCCGAGCGTCCAGTTCCTACTACAGCTGCCCCAGCCTCTAATGCATCCTCAGGGAAGATTTCTGGAATTGGATTAGCCATTGCAAACACAATTGCTTTCTCATTCATCGTCTGCACAAGTTCTTTCGTTAATACGTTAGGAGCAGATACGCCAATAAAAATATCAGCTTGGTGAATCGCTTCTTTTAACGTTCCACGCACATGTTCACGATTTGTCTTTTTTGAAACTTCAATTTGCGCTTCGTTCATCCATGTTTCACCTTCACAAACAATACCTTCTAAGCTAACTAGCGTAATGTGCTTTGCACCAGCCTTTAATAATAATTTTCCAATTGCAATTCCTGCCGAGCCCGCACCGTTAATAACGATTTTCACATTATCCATTTGTTTGCTAACAACTTTTAATGCATTAATAACAGCTGCTAAAACGACAATAGCTGTTCCATGTTGATCATCATGAAATACAGGAATATTCGTTTCTTCTTTTAATCGTTTTTCAATTTCAAAACAACGCGGTGCTGCAATATCTTCTAAATTAATCCCTGCAAATGTAGGCTCTAAATTTTTTACAAGGGTAACGATTTCATCTACATCCGTTGTGCCTAAACATAATGGGAAAGCATCTACATTAGCAAATTTCTTAAACAAAATACTTTTTCCTTCCATAACAGGCATAGCCGCTTTTGGTCCAATGTTTCCTAAGCCGAGTACCGCTGTTCCATCTGAAACAACTGCCACCATATTGCCACGTGCTGTATAGTCATACACTGTTTCTTCATCTGCCGCAATTGCTTTACAAGACTCCGCTACACCTGGTGTATACGTCAGGCTTAAATCATACGCTGAATTTACCTCAACTTTACTTGTAATTTCAATTTTCCCTACTAATTCTTTATGCAATAACAATGATCTTTCATTAATTTGATTTGCTAACATACTTATAATCTCCCCTTAATTTGACAAGCTAGCTATATGAATATAGCTAGCTTGTTTGATCATGAAAACATCTTTAATAATATTGTCGCCGTTACAACCATTGCCGCCCCGCCTAAACGAGTCGAAATTTGCGCGAACGGCATTAATTCCATACGATTTGAAGCCGATAAAATAGCAACATCTCCAGTTCCGCCTAAACCGCTATGACATCCAGTTACAATCGCCGATTCAACTGGATACATCTTCATCACTTTCCCTACAAGAAAACCTGATGCTACCATTGTAAGAACAACCGATGCGCACACAACAACATATCCTACTGAAAGAACTGCTGCTACGTCTTTTAACGGAATATACAGCAATCCTAATCCAACCATTAAAGGCCAAGTTAAATTCTTCGAAATAAATTTATATAAATGGAATGCTCCTTGCTCCATTTTTGCTGGCATTAATTTAAAGTATTTCACAAGTGCTGCTGAGAAAATCATAATAATTGCCCCAGGAATACCGATGAACTTAGAAGCAAATCCTCCGAAGATGAAGAACGTACACGCAATTAATAAACCTGCTCCCATTAATGAGAAGTCAATTGGTTTCTCTGTATTTTGTTCTTTTAATAATTCTGCTTGATTGTCTGTTTTCACTAATACACCGTTACCACTAAGCTCCGGTTTCTTTTCACCTAAACGCTTCATATACCCTGCACTTACAATTGCGAACATATTTCCAATAATAGCTGCTGGAATAAGCTGTGATACAAACGTTGCTGATGATTCATTTAAAATATCACTATAAGCTAGCGACAATGGTAAAATCCCTTCCCCGATACCGCCACTCACAATTGGTACGATGATAAAGAAGAATGTCTGCTTCATTTCAAATCCAAATAATGAACCGACCAATAATCCTACTGCTACAGAAGCTAACGTCCCTACTACTAAAGGAATAAACATGCGAACGAAACCTTGTACTAACACTTTACGGTTCATTCCTAAAATACTTCCGACTACTAAACAAGAAATATATAAATATAAAAAGTTCGATTTTTTCATTAACATAGTCGCAGCTTCCATTGAAGCTGGATTCATCCAGTTAAAAAATACAAGTAATGATGGAATAAATAACGAAAGTATTGCTGGACCGCCGATATTTTTTAAAATTGGAATTCTCATCCCAATATCGCCTAAGAAAATCCCCATGATCATAATAACTGCAAATCCACCAATCATATCTGCTGGCAATTTATTATATACAGATGCCCCATAAATAATAGCAGCCAATACTACATATAACGGTAAAGGTATAACA
The DNA here is from genome assembly GCF_022663835.1 of Bacillus cereus group sp. BfR-BA-01347. NCBI lineage: Bacteria > Bacillati > Bacillota > Bacilli > Caryophanales > Bacillaceae > Bacillus > Bacillus cereus group sp. BfR-BA-01347. The sequence continues at coordinate 153,550 of NZ_JAKUGG010000010.1, forward strand.
CCGATTTTTACATTCATAATTTTAGAAGCGAAAGATTCTCTTTGTACTTCATTTCCTTCAGAAAATGATACCGCTTCCACATTCTTTTGAATTCCCATATGGCACCCCCTCGTTTTCTTAATAACAATATTAAAACGCTTTCAATAGTAAAAATAGTTTTTGTAAGTTTTGTAATTGATTTTGTAATTAAAAAAAGTATAAGCGACTTATATTAAGTCGCTTATACGTAAAACTCTATTTTCTTTTGATCAACACATCTTAATTTACTTACAGGTCTTCCCACATGTTGGTACATCATTTCGTTTTCTAACACCCCAATGTCAGTCAGAAACATTACATATTTTCGAATAGAAACTCTTGAAATTCCAACTAATTGTGCCATTTCATCTGTTGTAAATACTCTTCCATTCAGAGACTCGATCTTCTGCCAAATTAATTGCAACGTTTGCTTCGTTAAACCTTTCGGAAGCTCTTTAGTGACAGTAGGCTCTCTTTTTTCTTTTTGTAAAATTAACGAATCTAATTCCGATTGACTAATTTTTTGTTGTTCTTTCATGAAAGTAAGTTTTTCTCGATATATAGTTAATGCCTCTTTAAATCGTTCAAATGTGAATGGTTTAATTAAATAATCTACTACACCATATTGTAATGCTTTTTTAATACTTCCCATATCATGTACAGCTGAAATCATTATAATATCGATTTCTTTTTCTTGGTTCCGGATATACATTAAAAGCTCAAACCCAGTCTCTTCAGGCATAAAAATATCAAGTAATACTAAATCTACTCGTGATTTCTCTAATATTTCTATCGCCGACTTTACTGAGTTAACTGCTTGAACAAGTTCAAACCCTCCTACTTGCTCTAAATAATGCGTATTTAACATTGCTACCATCGGGTCATCTTCTACAATTAAAACTTTAATCATATTTGCCTCTCATCCCTACCTTTAGGTATTTCAATCGTTATCGTTGTTCCCTTTCCTACTAATGAATGCATATGAATTTCCCCATTTATTCGCTGTATACTTTCTTTTACAAGATACAAACCATAACCGCGGTTATCTCCCTTTGTGGAATAACCTTTCGTAAATAATTCCTCTATTTCTTTTTCTTGTATACCTTTTCCCGTATCTTGTACTGTAATAGTTAGTATATCCCCATGTTGTATCTTAACTTCAACTTGCTTGTTTTCACAATTCGTAACTGCCTCTAATGCATTATCAATTAAATTTCCGACAATCGTAATAAGTTCATGAGTAATACTTTCATCATCTATTTCCGGCATATAAGAATCTTCACTTATAATTAATTTTATATTTTTCTCTCTAGCATAGCTGAGCTTACCTAGTAAAAAACCAGCAAATACTGGACTTTTTATTCTTTTCATAACTCCACCAATTTCATATTGATGCTCTGATACCATGCCGCTTATATACTTCTGTAATTCTTCATACTGTTTCATATGTGTAAGCCCTAATACGACATGCATCTTATTCATAAACTCATGAGATTGTGCCCGTAATGCTTCTGCATATAGTCTAATACCAGTTAGTTCCTCTGCTAGTTTTCTAATCTCTGTTTTATCACGAAATGTTGCAATTGCACCAACTATTTCTCCTTTTACATATAAAGGAACTCGATTCGTCACAATCGTAATTCCGTAAATATTTTGTTCTTCGTTTAATTGTACTTCTCCCGTTTTCAATACTTCTTTTATACGTGAATTTGGCATATACAACTCAACATCTTTACCGATAAAATCTTCTTCAAGTCCGCTTTTTTTAAATAGACGTTTCGCTTCATTATTAATTAACGTTACTCTAGCCTCTTTATCTACAGCAATAATACCTTCCTTTACAGATTGTAGCATCGTATTTCTTTCTTCAAGAATTTTTGCTATCCTGTGCGGCTCAAGACCGAATAAACTTTTCTTTATATGTCTAGCTAGTAATATTGCTCCTATAATTCCGACTAATACCCCAACTCCGACACCAATATAAATGATATGTCTACTTTCCTTAACTCTCTCTTTTACATTATCTGCTGAAATACCAACAGCCACTGCTCCAAGTTGTTCACCTGTTTCAGAAAATATTGGTACAAATACTCGCATGGAAATACCTAAAGTTCCTTCTGCTAACGATACATGTTCTTTTCCTTTCAATGCAGGCCCTTCATCCCCACCAATGAAATGATGACCTATTTTTTGAGGATCTGGATGAGATTTTCTTATTCCATCCATGTCCATAACTACAATAAATTGAACACCTGTGTTTTTTAATATCCTATTTGTATACGTTTGGATTGCAGGAGTATCCGCTTTCCCAACCAAGCCATTGATTACAATTGAATCATTCGCCACAATGTGTGCAATTGTTTTTGCTTTCTCTGCTTGGCTATCCTCCGTCGCCCGTTCTACATTATGACTAATTAATATATCTGTCACAAGTAAAGAAAAAATTACAACTGTACAAACTAACAATGTAATCGTTTTCCACAAATTCCATAGTCTTTTTCTTTTTTTCATCCCGTTAATGACTCCCCTAATTGCTGAATAGAAAAATAAGTAAGGTGATATTATTTTCACCTTACTTATCTGCTGTTATTATACTTTAAATTTACTAGTCATCGCTTGTAGTTCTTCGGCCATCCCAGCTAAGTTTTGCGAAGCTGAACTAATTTCCTCCATTGAATTAACCTGTTCTTCTGTTGAAGCTGCGACACTTTGCATACTAGCTGTATTTTCTTCTGCAGCCGCTGCAATTTCATCAATAGCATTTGTCACTTCATTTGCATCTCCAGCAATTCTCTTCGTTGTTTCTACCATTTGATTAACTTGAGCAACAATATGTGTAGTAGAACTTAAAATTTCCGTAAAACTTACTTTCGTTTTTGTTACAACATCAAGGCCTTGTTGAACTTCTCCATTCACATTATCCATTGCCTTAACAGTATGTTCAATATCCGCCTTAATTTCTGCAATTAAATTTGCAATCTCTCCAGATGACTCTCCTGATTGCTCTGCTAATTTTCTAACCTCATCTGCTACAATAGCAAATCCTCGACCCTGTTCACCTGCTCTTGCTGCTTCAATAGCCGCATTTAAAGCTAATAAGTTCGTTTGAGTAGCTATGTTTTGAATTGCTTCAGAAATAGCTCCTACTTGCTTTGATTTCTCATCAAGAAGTTTAATAATAGCATCTGACTCGGATACCGACCTAGAAATAGACTGCATTTGTTTTGCAGTTTGTTCAACTAAATCTTCTCCCTCTTCAGCTCTTTCTCTCGCATGTAATGAGGAAATAGAAATTGACTCTGCGCTTCCGGTTACATCTTGAATTGCTGTATTTACTTGTTGTAATGTAGCAGCACCTTCTTCAACACCTTGACTTTGTGACTCAGCCCCACCTGATACTTGTTCCATCGCAATTGTAATTTGATCTGTCGCATCATTTGCTTGCTGTACGCTCGCTGTTAACTCTTCAGCCGATGCCGCGACATGTTCTGCTGAAAAGCTAATTTGGGTAATAACATCTTGTAAAGACGTAGACATTTCATTAAATGAATTCCCTAATTTCCCTATGTCATCCTTGGAATGGATTGTAATTTTCTCTGTTAAATCTCCCTTACTAATTTTATATGCCGATTCAGCTATTTTTCGTAATGGCCCTGTAATAGACTTTGTAATGAAATAAATTAATATACTACCAAATGCAATAGCAATAGCAATGACAATCAAAGTCTTATAAAACACTGGACTGGCAGCTTGTGTAATTTCTTCATCAAACATAACGCCAACTACTTTCCAGCCTGTTTTCTCATTTGTTGCAAAGATTAAATTCTTTTTATCATCTTGTTCTGTATAAGAGACATTTCCTTGTTTATCTTCATAAATTGGTTTAATCCAAGGATCAGTAACTTTTGCACCTGGTTTTCTAGATGGATGACTAACAATTTGCTTATTTTGATCTAAAATAACTGCATAACCTTTTTCACCAATATTAATCATTTTGGAAATTTTTAAGATGTTATCTAAGTTTAAATTAATTCCTATAACACCTTTACCATCTTTTACTTCTTTCGCAATTGTCACTACCATATTTTTTGTAGATGCTGACTGATATGGTGCAGTAACAATTACTTTCCCTTTATTTTCATGTGCTTCTTTATACCAAGATCTATCTGTTGGATTATACCCACCATCCATTTGGATAAATGGTTCTCTTATAAACTTTCCTGTCTCTGTTCCAATATAAATACCTTCTACTTCTGGATGAAGTTTTATATATTGCGCTAGCTTCGTTCTTACTATTTCTTCCTGTCCATTTGGATATGTATCTTCTGTTAAGATGTCTGCAAAGTACGTCGCATCAACAAATTTCTCTTCTATATTTTGAGAAATAACAGTATTTAAAATCGAAATATTCTCCTTTGCTTTAGCTGTCATTTGATGTTCAAAATTTGTTTTGGCAGTTTGATATGAAACACCACCGATAATAATTCCTGGTATAGTTAAAATAATAAAAAATGAAATGATTAATTTTTTATTGATACTCATACATTTAACCCCGTTAAATATTTTTTGCATAATAAGCCTCCTTTATGTAATGTGGATACTTGTGTCATTTTATACAATTAACATGTATAAAACAATATATAATGATAACATGTAAATTTTTCGTCAATTATGCATTTTTACATATTCACTCCTTAATAAGGATTTTAATCATAAAAATAAGAGAAGTTTAGCATTATATATACTAAAGTTCTCTTATTTCTCAACAGCTTCTACTCTAAAAAATTTCTCTTATAATCTTCAATCTCTATCCTTCGCCTTATAGTCATCTTACTAAAACTCTTCCTCCTAATTTATTTGGAGTTCTTTACATAACTAATTGCCTGACTCCCCATTTGCACCCATGCCTGTTCAAAGCTTTCTCTCGGCACTTTTACATCTAAGCTATCCTCAAGTGGATCTCGAATATATACAGATTCCTGATCATACCCAATAAGTACAATACAATGTTCATTATACGTAATAGAAACATCTCCACTATTTGTTTCCCATGTAGTAAATTCATCTTCATCTAATGGTGCAAATGTTGCATTCGTAATCATGACTACCGGTTTCCCTGCTTTTACACTCTTATAAATCTCTTCTATATTCTTCCCAGTTAAGTCTACAACTTTATTAGGTAAATATTTTTCCGCTAACTGAAAAAGTGGCCCATGATATACACCATATCCTGATTCAGAAAATGTATAAATATTACCTACAAATCCTTCATTCGGATTCCCGCGCACACCATCGTCTATAAAATCAACTTTTTTTATTTCATTTGCTAATGTCATCTTATCCACTGAAACACCAGCATATTGTAACATCATCGCTAAACTTGTCACTTCACAGCCTCTATCCAATTCTGGTAACTGCTGAATTAATGGAACATTTGATAAGATGACTTTTTCATCGTTATTACAAAACTCCGTTTCTTTTCCTCTTTGTATATTTGAGAATGTAAACTTCTCTACATACTTTGGAATTCCATTTGTATATACACTCCATATTGCTGCACCTAGTAAAGCTGTACATATATACCACTTCAATTTTCTTATCACTTTCACGCCCTTATTAATTCGTTAAATAAGAATAAAATGCGTCAGCATCCGTTCTAATCATCGGTACAAAATTTAGTTCTTTTCCTTTTTCAGGCTGATTTTTTTTTTATCTTTTCCGCTAACTCTTGAATATTCATATTCATTTTATCCATATTAAGCTCATCTGCCATTTGTAGCACCTTTTGTTCATTAATTTCTTTTAATATTTGATATATATCTTTACCGTACAAATCAATATGATATTTTTTTGCTTCTTCCTGTACTTTTTGTTCGTACACTTCTTGTGCTAACTCTTCAATTTCTTTTCCTTTTTGAGAAATGTCTAACTTTCCTGCTTCTTCTCTTACTTTCGTTCCGTAGATTTCTTCCGCGATGTCTTCGATTTCTTTTCCATCTGTAGAAATGCCTAATTTATCTGCTTCATCTTTAATTTTAATCGTATTAATTTGAGTAATTAAATCTACAATTGATGTATTCTCTATAGATATACCTAGCTTTAACGCTTCTTGCTTTACTTTTGTTTCATAGATTTCTTCTGACAGCGTCCCAACATCTTTTCCTTCAATCGAAATACCTAACTGCTCTGCTTCCCTTCCTACTTCTGTTTCATGAATTTCTTTTTCTAATGTAATTTGTTCTTTTCCTTCCGTTTCAATACCTAGTTCCTCTGCTTTTTCTTCTGTATGCACTGCATGTATCTTACCATTGTTCAATTGTTCTTTACTGCGCTGCGTGTAATCTGTCTTTCCTTTTTGTGTTTCAGAAGGAGAGGCACCCCCTAATATGCTTAAACTCATTACTCCAATAGTGAATACCATCATCATTTTCTTTTTCAAAATTAATTCCTCCCTCTTACACTTTCTTTTTCAGCATTCCCATAATTTTTTTAATACTATACATACATCTCATCTCTGCTTGAGATAACATTATGATTGATAAAATCCACTCACATACACCTAGTCTCTTCTTCATGTAACGAACGTTCTTTATGCCATACATAATATAAATAGTTTCTTAACTTTCCCTTAAAAAAAGACGACCTTGTAAAAACAAGATCGTCTTCTTACTTATATTTTTTGATTTTTAGGGAAAATCACTTCAAAACCAGTGCCATTTCCCCACCTGCTCTCTACTGATATTTTTCCATAATGCTTTTCTACAATCCAATTTGCGATTGAAAGACCTAATCCAGCTCCTTCTGACGTACTTCTTGCTTTATCTCCTTGATAAAAACGATCAAATAATTTCGGAATATCTTCTTCTTTCACTCCTATCCCGTCATCCTTCACCTGTATACGAATTGAACTACTCGTTTGCGTACAATCGATTTGAATATGCCCACCTTCGTTTGTATACTTCATCGCATTATCTAACAGTATGACCATCATTTGATGAATCCGCTCTCTATCCCCCATAAAAGATACACCACGTTCTACTTTTAGTATCATTTCTTTTTCTTGATAAGAAGCAATCTCTTTATATGGAGCTACTATTTCTTTTAACAATTTATCAAGTTCAAATGTTTTCTTATCCATCTCAATTTGATTAGAATCAGAACGTGCTAGCAATAATAAATTACTAACGAGTTTCGATAACCGCCTACATTCTTTTGAAATTGTAGAAATATCTATCGCTTTTTCTTCTATCGTAGCGGATGGTGATTGGAATAACACATCCGTTTTTGATTGAATAACTGCAAGCGGTGTCCTTAGTTCATGTGATGCATCAGAAACGAATTGCTGCTGTTTCTCCCATGAATTTTGAATAGGTACAAGTGCTCTGCCAGCTAGGAAAAAGCCGATACCTATCGCACAGAGGCTTCCTATGCTACAACCTATAACGAGGATTAAAAATAAAGTATTTAACATTCTTTCTTCCGCTGTTATATCTCGCACGATTTGAACTATTTCTCCATCTTTTTGAAGCGAAAATGCTCTAAAATATCGTCCTTGTACTTCAATATCTTGTAACTCCCCTAATTTTTTTGGAGAAAACTTTTCCAAATTCTCTTCAAAAATAGAACGGTATTTACGGTTATCGCCCTCTATTTTCACTATTTTCCCATTCCAAGTTATTCTAGTTACTCGCGGATCTCCAATCTGGATATTCTCCATGCGTTTTCTTGGTGGTATTTTAACATCTAATTTCTCTCTATACTGGGCCATCATTTTTATAGATTGATCCACTTCATTATAAATACGCTTATATGTGTATGAATAAATAATACTGCCTAATATACCTATTAATAGGATAAATACTAATGAATTCACTATAGTCAAACGAATGCGTGTCTTTTGAAACATACTTCCTTTTCTCATTGTTCTTTTAATATATATCCAATACCTCGAACGGTTTGAATATCTTTCTGATAACCGAATGGCTCTAATTTTTTACGTAAATGATGCACATACACTTCTACAATCGCTACTGTCGTATCTGAATCAAATCCCCAAACACGATCAAAAATTTGTTCACGCATTAAAATCTTCCCGCTATTTTGAATGAGATACTCTAGTAGCTCATATTGTTTCAATGTCAACTTAATACCTTGTCCATCTACTTGAACGTCTTTATCTTTTCCGAACAATTCAATCCCTTTATAGCGAATTGTTTGCTGCGTTGTTAAACTACCACTTCTGCGTAGTAAAGCGCGAATTCTCGCTTTTAATTCAGGGGCCTGAAATGGCTTAACGATATAGTCATCTCCACCAAAGTCCAATCCCTTCACCCGATCTTCTAAAGAATCTCTCGCTGTCAAAAACAGGACTGGTGTTTCAATCTTTTCATCACGTATTTTTTGAATCACTTCAAATCCGTCCATCCCTGGCATCATCACATCCAACAAAATTGCATCATATATATTTTGAAGCGCTAAAAACAATCCATCTTCTCCATTTATTGCCGTATCTACTTCAAATTCATCACGCAAAATTTGTACGATAGATTCTAATAACGAAGTAGTATCTTCTATTACAAGTAAGCGCATGCTCTCACCTTCCATCAAATAGTTCAATTCTATTTATTATTACATTTCTTCTCTTCATAACAAAAGAATGTAGTTATATTACGTAATTTCATTTTCAACTATTTCCTTCTCAAATTTTGAATTTTTATTATAAAAACTTTGTCTTAAATTTACCTTAATAAAAAATTGAAAGAAATAAGATTCCTCTTATCTCTTTCAATTTTTTATTACATATACCTTTTTACTTGGCAACTCCAAACAATTTAGCTGACCACCATACACAGCCCCGCCATCAATTCCAATAATACGATTACTACCAAAATACACTCCGCAATCCTCACTACTATGAAGCGTCTTTGTTTCCGTATGCCCAAATACAACAACCTTTTCACCGCTATATCCATTATGAAATTCATTACGGATCCACATTAACGTATATGGTTCAGATTCAGAAACTCGTTTCATCGGCTCAACCCCAGCATGTACAAATATATACTCTTCTGTTTCAATGTAATGATCTAATTCTTGAATAAACTTTATATGTTCCTCTAATACAGAAGATTGTAAAATCGGTTTTTGGAAGTCTTTCTCATTAACCGCAATATCTTCTTCTACAAATCCATAACTATATAATGTCTTATCTCTACCATTTCTTTTTACCCAATGGTTCCATGAACGTTCCTCATTTGTCGTTAACGCCTTAATCATCATATCTTCATGATTTCCTTTTAAAATGAGTGCTCCCTCTTCTTTCAATTCTTTTACCTTTTCAATTACAGCACGCGCATTTGGACCACGATCTACATAATCTCCCAGTAAGATTAATTGATCCTTTTTCGCATTATATTGAGCTTCTTTCAACAACTGTTCGAACTTTTCTATTTCTCCATGAATATCACTAATAACAAGAATTCTTTTCATATTATCCCCCCTCTTTCTAATTATAGTTCAAAACAACGGAAAATTCCGAATCTTAACCTTGAATTAAATTTCCCCCGCATTAACGGGCAGTAAGCCCCCCACCTCAAAATTCAGCGGAAGCAAAGAAGTTAGGTGGGGGTAGGGCTGCCCGTAAAAGCCCTATTGGTGAGGGCTAATAATCAGTGGGGGATGAAGAAAAGCCCCATTGATTAAAGTTTCACTTTATTACAAACTAAACAATTACCCTTACAACAATGTAAGTCTCTTGTCATCCAATTCGATAGTTGTAATTACTGTATTTCCTTATACTGAGAGTAAGAAATGAAACAAAAAATAAGGAGAGATGAGAGATGAAAAAAGTAATGGAAGTTGTAGTAGCGGTAGTAGAGGTTTTCGTAAATGGTAAACAAGTCGCAATGGGGTTAAATAAATAATGAAAAGGACAACATTCACTCTAGACCCTTTACTCATATAAAAGAGATAAGACTTCATCATTTCTTTGATCCCTTATCTCCCTATAAAGAAAGCCGTATCCCTTTTAAGGATACGGCTTTCTCTTATTTTTGACTCGTACGAGCTGAAATGCTAATTGCTCTATCTGTTGCTTTGGCAGCTTCATCTAACGCTTCTTTACTATTCTTCCCGTCATACATCGCTTCTAATGCTTTTACAACTGCATCTCGTGATTCTGGGAATACACTAATTAAAGCCCCTTGTGTTGCTGGAGATTGCTTCGTCGCTTGCAATTGATCTACTGTTACTTTCAACTGTGGATATTTTTCATATTGCTCTTTTACTAATGGCTCATTATATGCATCTGGATTAATTGAGAAATAACCTGTTGCAGTATGCCATTTTGCTTGTACGTCTGGCTTCGTTAAATATTTCATAAAGTCCCAAGCACCTTGTTGCGTTTCTTCTGAAACCATATTCGTCATCCATAATGATGCTCCACCAATAACAACACCATTTTGTTTCGAATCCTCTGGATACGGAATATATGAAACACCTACATTAAACTTAGATGCATCAATTAAATCACGAACACCTGCTGAAGAATCTAAATACATAGCAACTTGTCCAGACTGGAACGCGGCACGAATATCATCCCAACTTGCTCCATACTTTCCAAGTGCGCCAGCTTTATTTAAATCATCTAACATTCCAAATACTTTCTGTCCTTCTTTACCGTTAAATACCGCCTTCTTTGCAGCATCTTTACGGCCGTTTTCGTTATCTACATATAAAGCACCTTGTGTCGCTAACAATTCTTCAAAGAACCAACCGTAGTTAAGCATGGAGAATCCATATTGTTTTACATTTCCGCCTTCTTTAATCGTTAACTTTTTCGCTGCTTCTTGTAATTCCGCATATGTTTTTGGAGCTTTCTCTGGATCTAAGCCCGCCTTTGCAAAAGCATCTTTATTATAAATTAATACTGGTGTAGATGAATTAAATGGCATAGAATACATTTTTCCATCAACTGAATAATAATTTGTAATTGCTTTTTCTAATTTTGACGTATCGTACTTATCTTTTTTTATCCAGCTATCAATTGGTGTTATTTTTTTACTATCAATCATATATTTCGTTGTAATTTCACTCGATTGAACAAGAGCTGGCGCTTCTTTCGTTGCAGACATCGTTCTAAATTTCGTTAAAGACTCTTCATATGTCCCTTGGAACTCTGCCTTTATCTCATATTTATTTTGCGACTTATTATAGTCTGCAACAAGACCATCTAATACTCCTTGTGTTTTTCCACCCATCGCATGCCAGAAGCGAATTACAGTTTTATCACCATTTTTTTCAACTGGTGCTACTTTTGCCTGTGCTTCAGGTTTTCCCTCTGTTTTACTATTTGAACAAGCTGCACTAGATAATGCCATTGTTGCTACCATTAATAGAGCAGCACCTTTTTTAACTAGACTCATTTAAATCTCACCTTCTCTTAGTTATTTAATTGCACCTTTTGTTAATCCTTGTTGTAATTGCTTTTGCCCTAAAAATAGTAAAATCAATGTTGGAATAACGATAACCGTAACACCGGCCATTACGCTTCCCCAATCAGTTGCAACTTCTTGAGACTGAAGCTGCTTTACACCGATTTGCACTGTTCTTACTTTTTCATCAGTGGTCACTAAAAGTGGCCATAAATACATATTCCATGTTGTTAAAAAGCTATATACTCCAAGCGTAATAAAACTCGTTTTACAATACGGAATTACAACGCTGAATAAAAATCTTATATTTCCAATCCCTTCAATAAATGCAGCTTCTTTCAGTTCATTCGGAAGTGTCATAAAATGTTGACGTAACAAGAAAATACCGAAAGCTGTTGCAAAAAACGGCACTGTCATCCCGGAAAAACTATTAATCCAGCCAAAGTTTTGAATCGTTAAAAAGTTAGGCACCATCGTTGCTTCCCACGGAATCAGCATCGTTGAAATAAACAGGAAGAAAATTAAGTTTCTCCCTTTAAACTGAAGAAAAACAAAAGCATACGCCGCTAAGCTTGATACGATAAGTTGTCCAATCATAACGACTATCGATACAATTAAACTGTTATATAAGTATGTAAAAAGCGGTACTTTTTGAAAAATATTAATGAAATTATCAAAAGTAAATTGAGTTGGAAATAACCTTCTCATTTGAATATCGTCTGGTGTCATAAAGCTTATTAAAAACGCATACAGTACAGGAAAAAATACCATTACTGCACTAATTATGAGCAGCATGTATAATAGGAAATTTTGCTTCCACTGTTTAACAATCATTTATAATGCACCTTTCTCTCAGCAAACTTAAATTGAAGTAATGTAGCAATGAAAATGAAAACAAATAATACCATTGCTTGTGCACTTGCTGTTCCAAATTGATGATTCACAAACGCCTCTTTGTAAATCGAGTACACAATTAAATTCGTTGCATCATTCGGTCCACCGTGCGTTAAAATATCAATTTGTCCAAAGCTTTGGAACGCACTAATTAACGTTACGGTTACAATAAAGAATAAAGTTGGCGATAGCATCGGTAATGTAACACGGTGAAGCTTATATAAATAACTAGCACCATCTATAGATGCACTCTCATATAAAGACGTATCGATATTTTGTAAACCACCTAATATAACTAAAAATGCAAATCCTGTATTCACCCAAACTGTTGTAACTGATACAGAGAATAGTGCCCAGTCCGGACTCGTTAACCATGCGATTGCAGGAAGATTCATAGAGCCTAATATATTATTAAATAATCCTACACTTGGATGAAATAAAAATAGCCAAATCACTGCACTAGCAGCTACTGATATTCCCATCGTCGAAGAAAACAGAACTCGGAATAACCCAATACCTCTTACCTTTCCATTTGCAATCAATGCAAGAAACAAAGCAAATATAATACTCGTAGGCACTGTATATAAAACAAATAATAAAGTTGATTTTATACTTTTGTAGAAGGCTGGATCAGAGAATAAATATTGATAATTTTCTAAGCCAACGAAAAGATTAGCTTCTCCATGTATATCGGTTAAATAAAAACTATAGTAAATCGTCCTAAACAATGGATAGAACAGAAAAATCGAAAATAGCAAAATAGATGGTGCCAAAAACAATAATCCTATTCTTAAATCTTTCGTTCTCCCCCATAATTTTTTCTTTTTTGACACCTTTGTTTGAACTGGTAACTTACTTACTTCGATCATTATTTCGCCACCACTTTCAACTCTTCTTTAGCTACCACTTTTAAGCGTTCATTCGTGTTTTCGTTAAAGAAGCATAACTTTTCTTGCGAGAATAATAATTTTACTTTGTCACCTTTGTTCAAGAGTAACTGTCCGATAACTTTCGCACTCCAAGTTGTTCCATTTACCGCAAAGTTCAATATAGATTCATTCCCTAATACTTCTACAGATTGCAACGTCACTTCTTGTCCTTCCTCAGACAGTGCAATATGCTCAGGACGCATGCCTATGCGAATTGTTCCTTCTGGTAATTGCTTTAACTGTCTAATAGATAATGGAACTTGCAATTTCCCTATATGTAATACACCTTTTTCTTTATTCACTTCCCCATCATTTATATTCATAGAAGGAGAACCTATAAAGCTTGCAACAAACTCGTTTGCTGGTTCGTTATATATGTCAAGTGGTGTTCCAACTTGCTGTATACTTCCTTTATTTAAAACCATGATACGATCTCCCATAGTCATCGCTTCTATTTGATCGTGGGTAACGTAAATCATCGTAATTCCTAATCGCTGCTGAATTTCTCTAATTTCTATTCTCATTTGCGCACGTAATTTCGCATCCAAATTCGAAAGTGGTTCATCCATTAAACAGATTGGTGCCTGACTCACAATTGCCCTGGCTAGTGCAACACGCTGTCTTTGTCCGCCTGATAATTGGCCTGGTTTCATTTTCACATACTCTTTCAGTCCTACCATTTCAATAGCTTCCATTAATCGCTTTTGTCGCTCTTCTTTTTGTAATTTTCTTACCTTAAGTCCAAATAAAATATTTTCTTCTACAGATAAGTGTGGATATAATGCATAATTTTGAAATACCATTGATAGATTACGGTCTTTCGGCTCTAGATCATTTGCAACACATTCATTAATAATTAAATCTCCCGAAGAAATCTCTTCTAAGCCAGCGATCATTCGTAATAATGTGCTTTTCCCGCATCCCGAAGGTCCAACTAAAACAAAAAATTCGCCCTTCTTAATATGAACCGATACGCCTTTAACCGCTGTCTCTTCTGCATTTTTATATACCTTTGAAACATTTTTCAATTCAATCACAAGGTTGCACTCCTTTTTTCTTCTTGTATCCATACTTCATAATGACTTGTTGAAATCGCACTTGCTCCTGCACGAATTGCAATTTCCGCATCTTCTCGAGTTTGAATCAGCCCGCCTGCAATAATAGGAAACTCTAGTTCCTCTACTAGCTGTTTAATAATAGAAGGCATAATCCCCGGCATAATCTCTACTGCATTCGGTTTAGTCGTTTTACAATTTTCAATTGATTTAGTAAGAGATAAAGTATCTACAATAAAAATACGTTGAATTGTTTTCAATCCAATTTTATTAGCATTTCGAATTGTCGAACCTTTTGTTGAAATAATACCTTGTGCCCCGATAACATCTTGAATATACAAAAGCGCTTCCTCTGTATTCGTATTTAAGCCTTGTATAAAATCACAATGAAGAAATACATCATGTCCATGTTTCTGCAATTCATATACACGCTCTGGTAATTCCAGCATTGAACCAGTCATAAGAAAAACTGTTTTCGGCAATTTTTTGTATGCTTTGTATCCTTCCCAATCCTTTATCATCGCAATATAAGGTTTTTCAAACATTCATTCCACCTAACTGTTCTATTTTTATCCAAACTAAAAACACCTACTTACATAGAACGCCTTTCTCCTTATTTGAACTCTAGGGAATAGAGCACACCTAAGAAAGTGGCATATTATATGTAAGTGGGTGTTCTCAAATGTTCTCTACCCTAGTTATTTTGTTACCTTTACTATATTACGCATTTATTAAGTCAGTTTTGATAGATTGTTAATTAGGTGTTAATCGAATGTTAATATTCACCACATCACCATTTACATTAATCTATATATTTAAATATAAAAATCAGAACGAAACAATACTTAAAATTCAATCAATATGTAAATTCATTCCATAGTTAATGATTTTTAGTTTGCTTACCACTGCTTGCAAAGCAAAGTTATCCCAAGCAGTACTATAAAGTGGAATGCGCCTTTCCTCTTGTATTGATATAGCCCAGGCTGTAACAACATCAGTACCATATCCGGTCCCTTCAAACTCCGCTAAAGTTTCCACACTTGCCTCAGCAGCTACGGGCGTACTTCTTGCACTGCAACAAACAGAAACTACCTTTTCATTTTTTACAATTGCAAAATAAGGCTTCCTCCTTATTTACTCCATTTACCATCCATTCATAATCTATTTTTCATGTTCAAAACAAAAATCCCATTCAAATACACATTACTGAATCCATCATACTAACTGATTTCTTCATTCTGTCTATCTAAATGGGATTATTTTTCGTTTTTTACTCTACTGTTTGTTGTGGCTGTACTACTTCATTCGCTCCAGCTACCCTCAACATATTTACAATATCTTTAAAACCTCTTTTTTCAGCGTATTGCAGTGGCGTCAGATGTTCCTTGTTAGCCATATTTACATCTGCACCGTGATCAATAAGCAATTGAATTACTTTCTTATGGTTTTCACTACCATTTCCTAATACAATGGCTTCTAATAGCGCTGTTCCACCACGTTCATTTTTATAATTCACATCAATATCTGTATGCTCTAATAATTCTTTAACAACCTCTACATGGCCACGCTCAGATGCAGAAATAAGTGCTGTCCCACCTGACCTAGTCGTTTCTTTCGTATTAACTCCTGCATTAATTAATACTTTTACAATATCCGTATATCCTTCTCTACTTGCATAAAGAAGTGGATTACTTTTTTTCTCATCTTTAATTTCAATATTAGCACCTGCACCAATTAATGCTTTAACTGTCTCTACATGATTTTGGTACGTCGCTGCAAGGACAGGCGTTTCTCCGTTGTCACCTTCTACGTTTATATTCGCTCCATCCTGAATCAACTTCATAGTTGTCTCTGTGTCTCCAAGAGTAGCTGAAAGTAACAACTGTTTGTCCATTAAATTTATACTTTTCTCTTCTTTAGATTCTTCCTGTTCTTTATGCTTCTCTTTTTTCTTTTCATTTTTCACATGAACCGGTCTCGATTCTGGTTCTTCTTGCTTATCGCAAGCCACTACCGTCATTAAAAGTCCTAATAAAATACATAATAAAATTTTTTGTTTTCTCACAACTACAGCTCCTATGAAAGATAATGTTTTCTTAACCATTCCTCCATCACATACAATAACTCTTCTTGAGTACATTTATCCATAAGCCCTTTAGATTCCTTCTTTAAACGGATTATCTTAAGCTTATACTATGTTTCTCAACCTATTGAAATGATACGCCTGATGGCCCCATCATTAACATTATGAAGCAATTAGTTTAGCACGTTTTTACCGCATTTGTATACATTTCTAAAAAGTACATAAAGTGAAACTTTAATTAGTGGGGGTTTTGTTCATCCACCACTAATTATTAGCCCACACCAGTCGGGCTTTTACGGGCAGCCCGACTCCACCTAACTTCTTTGCTTTCACTAAATTTTGAGGTGGAGATCTTACTGCCCGTTAATGCGGGATAAATGATTGCTTTAGGTTACTATATTCCATTGTAACCGTTCTTCTAAAAATTTTACACCTTTTCTATATTTGCACCTGAGTAATAATAGAAAAAGACAACTATATAGTTGTCTTTTTCTATTATTAATGATGTCCACCATGATTTCCTGCTTTCGGTTTCCCCATCATCTCTTTATTCATTTCCCATTTATGCTCTGCTAGCTCTTTATACGAAAGAACTTTCCCCTTATAGTTAGATACAAAGCTCTCTGCATCTTTTTTATTTTTAAATGAAATGACATTATAAGCCATCGGTGTCGTTATTGTTTTATCATATACGTAAGTAGCGTCTTCTAACAAAATCCAATCTTTCGAATCATAATCTCGGACAAATTTCTCTTTCGTCTTTTCATCTGAGTTAATCTCCATCCATTTATACATACAACCGATATCATCAAACTTTAACGCTTTTCCATTTTCTAAAATAATTTCTGTTGCAAATTGATTATCTGTTACCCCAATTTGGCAAATATCACATTTATCATGTTTCTCATCAATGGCAACAGCTGCTGTTTCCTTTTTTCCACACCCGACTACCGTAAATACGAAACATAAACATATAGCAAGTACGACATATTTTACTTTCATCAATATTCCTCCCTAGAAACCGTATACTCCACGAAAAGAATACCAAAAGGTTGTGTGATATTTGTGAAAAAACAATGTGCTTTTTGTAATATAGGAAACAAACAAAGATGTGTAGTTATTTCTACACATCTCTCATCACTCGCAACCTGTAATTAACAAATCATCTTCTAACTTAACTAATAATGTATCCGCACTAATTTCCTGTCCAACTTCTACATTTACCAACCTTATATTTCCACTAATCCCGACTGCGATTTTTTTAAGCTCACCGTCATTTTTTCGGATCATCAGTAATTTTTCCCATTCATATACGTAAGAAGATTCATTAATAAAAATCTCCTCTACTTTTCCTTCATAAGAGCTATAAATCTCTTCAATTCTCGTTTTCATATAACATCTACTCCCTATTTCACACTTCACTATTTTCATCTTATTCTACCATTCTTACGAGGAGCAGCTTACTTTTTAAAAATTCAAATTAACTACCGTGAACAAAATGAACAAAATAAAAATTATGCTTCTAATGATGTTATTTTTCAAATTATTTACCATTTGAATAGATGCTTTTATTATAAATAAAAAACCTTTTTCTGAATTTTTATTCTATTTTGAAAGCGCAATCATTCTTTTGAGGGGGAAATTACATGTTAGCACTACTTGGATTTGCGATGGTATTTGTCTTTATGTTTTTAATTATGACGAAACGTATGTCAGCGCTAGTAGCATTAATATTAATTCCGAGTGTTTTTGCATTAATTGGCGGATTCTATGCCAATATGGGGCCTATGATGTTAGAGGGGATTCAAAAGTTAGCACCTACTGGTATTATGCTTATGTTCGCTATTTTATATTTTGGGATTATGATTGATAGCGGTTTATTCGATCCTGTCATTAGTAAGATTTTAAAATTTGTAAAAGGAGATCCTTTAAAAATCGTTATCGGAACGGCTATATTGACTATTATCGTTTCTCTAGATGGTGACGGTACAACAACATACATGATTACAGTTTCCGCAATGTATCCACTATATAAGCGCCTTGGAATGAACCCCCTCATATTAGCTGGAGTTGTTATGTTAGGGGCGGGGGTAACAAATCTTACACCTTGGGGTGGACCCACAGCTCGTGTTATGAGCGCTCTTGGACTTGAGGCTTCCGAATTATTTACACCTCTTATTCCAGGAATGATTGCTGGTGCAATTTGGGTTGTTTTCGTTGCCTACTATCTTGGAAAAAAAGAAAGAAAACGTTTAGGAATTATGGATGTACAGTATTTAAAACAAATGCAAACAATGGATGAGCAAGCTGCAACTGTTGAAGCCGCAGTGCATAAACGTCCTAAACTTCTATGGATTAACTTTTTATTAACCGCTACATTACTTGTCTGTCTCATACTAGAAGTTATGCCGTTACCTGTTTTATTTACAATCGCTTTTGCTATCGCTGTTATGATTAACTATCCAAACTTAGAGCAACAGAAAGAACGTATTGCTTCTCATGCAGGGAATGTATTAGCAGTTGTTTCTCTCGTATTTGCTGCCGGTATTTTCACTGGTATTTTATCTGGAACAAAAATGGTAGATGCAATGGCTAACAGTGTAGTAACTCTTATACCAGATGCACTTGGACCACAATTGCCAATTATTACAGCACTTCTCAGTATGCCATTCACATTTTTCATGTCCAATGATGCATTTTACTTTGGGGTATTGCCTATTTTAACGAAGGCTGCTGCTACTTACGGAATTAGTGCAGCTGAAATGGGACGCGCTTCCTTACTTGGGCAACCCATTCACTTATTAAGTCCTCTTGTCGCTTCCACTTATTTATTGGTCGGAATGGCCAAAGTTGATTTCGGTGAACATCAACGCTTCACTTTATTGTGGGCCGTTGGAACGACAATGGTTATGTTAATTACCGGTATTGTAATTGGGATTATTCCAATATAAGATGCAAAAAAACAGTAGAAGAAATAAAATCCTCTACTGTTTTTTATTATGAAGAAGTAAGAAAATAACGCCTCTCCGGTCTCCCAACACTTCCATATATTAGCTCTGCGTGGACTTTCTTCCCAGATATCAAATACTCTAAATAGCGCCTTGCCGTTGATCGGCTTACTCCAATCATTGAGCTTAACATTTCTGCTGTAATCCCTTCTTCATTAACTGTTAACATATGCTTTTTTACTTTCGCTAAAGTATAAGGATCTATCCCTTTCGGGGCATATTCTATTTGATCTCCCTTCACGCCTCTTTGAGACCATAAATATTCAATTTGTTCCGTAGATAATTGATTGTTCTTCTTTAACTGTATAATCTTTTTTTGATAGCCTTCTAGACTTGCTTTAAATCGATCAAACATTAGTGGCTTTACGATATAATCTGTTACTCCGCCCCGCAGGGCGTGCCTCACTACATCTGTTTCCGATGCCGCTGTAATCATAATGATATCTGTATCGTGCAAATGATTCCTAATATATGTGACAAGTTCCGTTCCTTGCATATCAGGTAAGTACACATCTAATAACACGAGCTGTGGCTTCACAAGCTCTAGCCATTCTTTCGCTTGTTCTCCAGTCGTTGCCGTTCCAATTACTTTAAATCCCTCAATTTTTTCAGTAAAACGACGATGAATGTCAGCAATCCGAATATCATCTTCTACAATTAATACTTCAATCTCCTCACCCATTACTATTCGCCTCTCTCTTTCGGTAGTGCAATAATAAATAACGCACCACCTAAATCCCCTTTTTCAATTGCAATACTTCCATTTAAATCTTCTACTAACTCTTTCACTTTTGCTAATCCATATCCTCGCTCTCCTCCTTCTTTCGTCGAAAAGCCTTTATAGAATATGCTAGTAATTATTTCATCATGAATCCCTTGCCCTGAATCTTCCACTTCAATTAATATTTCTTCTCCAATATCAGTTACAAACATCCTTACTTTCTTATCATTCTCTTCATTTTTTTCAATTGCTTCAAATGCATTCGTAATTAAATTCCCTAAAATAGAAACGACATAATTACTCTCAATATGTGGACTTACTTTGTCTAAACCACTTTCTCTATCTAGCATAAAATCAATCTTCAACTCTCGTGCTCTATTATAAAATCCAATTAAAATTCCACCTAGCCATGGATTTTGAATCCGCTTCATAATAAATTGAACAAAATCTTGATATACCGCTGTTTCCTTATGAATAAGCTCTAAAGCATCTTCGTATGATTCTAATTGGATAAGACCTGAAAGCGTATACAATAAATTGTTATATTCGTGCGTTTGCGCTCGTAATGCCTCTGTATATTGCTTCGTCTGAGATAATTCTGCTGTTAACTGATCCATTTCAGATTTCAAACGTAAGCTCGATACAACGCCAGTTACTTTATTCTTTACTTTAATAGGTAGACGGTTCGCAATAACAGCCTGTCCTTTTATATTTAATTGGCGATCAAACTGTTCTTCACCAGTTTGAAGTACATCTAGTATCGTTGAATTAGGAATTACATTTAAAATAAATTCCCCAATAATATTTTGTTGTTTATCTAGCGAAAGAATATCATAGGCTGCTTGATTGACTAAACTAATCATGCCATTTTTATCGATTACAATAATCCCTTCACGTACAGATTGAATCACTGTACTATGCTCTTCATATAAAGATGAAATTTCTTCTGGTTCCATACCGAACATCATTCTTTTTATACTTGCCGCTAAATATATAGAGCCGATTACTCCAATTAATAGCCCTATTATTGTAATCCAAAATACACGCTTTCCATACACCTCTACCGCTCCATGAATATCATCCATTGAAAATCCAACAGACACCACACCAATGATTTCATTTTCCTGATTACGGATTGGAACTTTTCCACGTAATGAAGGGCCTAATGATCCAGTTGCTTTCGAAACATATGATTTTCCTTCTAATAAAACACCTTTGTTATCTCCACCAATCATCGCTTCTCCTATTTTATCTCGCTCAGGATGCGCATATCGAATCCCCTCTTTATTTCCAACTACAATGAAGTCAGCCTCTGTATCCATTCGAATTCTTTCTGCAATCGGCTGAATGATAGAAGCTGGGTTTTCTTTTTGAAAAGCTTCCTTTATTTCAGGTATAGCAGCAACTGTTTTCGCAACATGCAAAGCTCGTTTCCCAATTTGCTCTTCTACCGTTTCAGATAATATGTAATAAAATAAATAACTCGTTAGCATAAGTACAACTAAAATAAGTGTACTTATAGTTAATGTAATTCTCGGTTGGAGTTTTAATTTTTTAAATTTCAAAACCATTCCCCTAACATGATTAAAGATGGAATTTAAAGAATATACAGTCTCTTTAATTATACTTAATCATAACACGGTTACTCTATATCTCTTTCTTTTTCTCTTCATAAAAAAAGAAACGAAGTAAAATTATTACCTCGTTTCTTAATATTTGTTATTATACTTTAAACTTACTAATCATCTCTTGTAATTCTTCTGCCATTTGTGATAAATGGACTGCTGCTGCATTTATTTCATCTACTGAAGCTAATTGTTCCTCAGAGGAACCAGCAATATTTTGAACACTTGCTGCATTTTCTTCAATCGTAGCTGCAATTTCATTAATAGATGCACTTACTTGCTTTGCATCTACCGTCATTTGTTTTGCTACATCTACCATGCTATCAATTTGTACAACTGTATCATTTGTAGACTTCAATATTTCGGCAAAGCTTTGCTTCGTTTCATTTGCAACTACAAGTCCTGATTGTACTTCTGTTCCAACTTGATTCATAGAGCTTACTGTTTCTTTTATATCAAATTGAATCTCTTTCACTAGTTTCCCAATTTCCGTAGAAGACTGTCCTGATTGTTCTGCTAGTTTTCGCACTTCATCTGCTACAATTGCAAATCCTCTTCCTTGCTCTCCAGCTCTCGCAGCCTCAATTGCCGCATTTAACGCTAATAAATTTGTCTGTTCTGCAATATGTTGAATCACTTCGAGGATTGCTCCAATTTGTTTCGACTTATCGTCTAATAAACCAATGATTTTGTCTGACTGTGAAACAGACTCATGAATTAATTGCATTTGATTCACTGTTTGTTCAACTAACTTCCCACCATTTTCAGCTTTTTTCTTCGTATACATAGAGGCTGTAGATACTAATGAAGAACTATCTGCAACACGCTGAATTCCTTCTGTAACTTCTTCTAACAATGTTGCTCCTTCTTCAACTTCTTTCGTTTGTATTTCTGCACTACTTGATACTTGCTCTATCGCCTGTGTAATTTGTTCCGTTGCTTCGCTTGTCTGCTTCATACTAGCTGTTAATTCTTCTGAAGATGCCGCTACATGACTTGCTGAAGTGTTTATATTGGAAATGACACTTTGTAACGATGCAGCCATCTCGTTAAAACTTTCTCCTAGCTGTCCAATTTCATCTTTAGAATGAACTGTAATTGATTCTGTTAAATCACCTTCACTAATCTTCTTCGATGATATGACAAGTTGTTTTAACGGTTTAATAATAGACGCAATTATGAAGTAAATTACAATCCCACCGATTATTAGTGAAATTCCAAGAACAGTTATTGTTTTATAGAAAATAGGTTCAGCCGCTTGGATAATTTCTTTGGAAGGCATAATTCCTGCTATTTTCCATCCAGTTTTCTTATTCGTTTTAAAAGTGATATTGCGATCTTCACCATCTAATGAATAATGAACATCCCCAGCTTCCTGTTTATACAATTCTTTACTAAGTTTCTCTTCTAATTTCTCTCCTGGCTTCAGTGTCGGGTGCGCTACTACATTTTTATCTTGATCAAATATTGCTACATACCCTTCCTTACCGATATTAACCATCTTGGAAGTAGTAACAATATCATTAATGATTAAGTCAATCCCAAGAACGCCACTTTTATCCTCGTTTTGTTTTGCTAGTGTAATAACAATATTCCCTGTCGTTTTTGACTTATATGGAGGAGTTACAATTACTTCTCCGCTTTTCTTCACAGCCTCTTTATACCAATCTCTTTCTGTAGGGTTATATCCATCTGGCATCTGAATAGCTGGTGATTGAATGAACTGTCCATTACTAGATCCTGTATAGATTGCTTCCATTTCTGGATGCAGTTTATTGTATTCTTCTAGTTTATTTTGTATGTTTTGAATTTGATCTGCTTGGTAACTTGATTGTGTGAATAATTTCGTAAAATAAGTTGCATCTACTTTTTTACTATCCAATTCTTTATTAATTACATTATCCAAAATTTTTATATTATCTTTAGCCGAGTTTAAAATCGTTTCATTAAAATTCGTCTTCGCCTGTTGATAAGACGTCCAACCAATTACAATACTTGGAAGAATTAAAATAATAATAAATGATACAAGTAACTTTGTTTTTAAACTACTACTCCTTAATTTCCCTTGAAACATACTTCTACCCCTCCATGCCGTTTTAAATGTAATTAATTAACATTTAATCTTTCTATAAAAATAATACGATTTAAATGCATCGATGAGACTCTCTATTTTTTCTACATCATAAAGAATCGATACATATCTTTTTCATTCTATATAAATTAAATAATTAAAACAATGTATAAAAATGTATATTATTCGAAATATTATAATTCATGGAAGAACCTCTAGTATTTCACTTACTAGAGGTTCTTTCCACCTTACTATTCTTTATCTTTTTCTACTTCTTTTTTCTCATCTTCTACTACAGATACAACAGGTTTATCGCTTGACAATTGTTGTACCGCTCCTTTTCCTGCAAATCCTTCTAATAGCTCTTTTAAGTCAATTCCAGAAGAAGCTTTTAACGTTTCTTGCATCGTTGCCATTAAATCAGTCGCATAACCTGCAACTTTTCCGGCCCCGCTATTTTTACCACCGCCGCCTGTATCGACAACTGTGATTTTATCAATGTTACTAAGCGGACTTGCAACTTCCTTCGCATAACTTGGAAGCATTTTAAGAACCATATCCATAATTGCTGCTTGACCATATAATTCAAATGCTTCGGCAATTTTTTGTTTCGCTTCTGCTTCTGCTAAACCTTTTAATCTAATAACATCTGCTTCCGCCGTACCTTGTGCTTTTTGTACTTCCGCTTTTGCTTGACCTTGCGCTTTTTCGATTTCCGCCTTCGCTAAACCTTCTACACGTACTTCTTCCGCACGAGCTCTCGCTTCAGCTTCAATCTTATATTGATCCGCATCTGCCTTTTTAATTTGTTTTACTTTTTCTGCTTCCGCTGATTGCTCAACAGCATAGCGATCTGCATCTGCTTTTTTCTTAACTTCTGCATCGTATTGCTTTTCACGACGCGCAATCTCTTTTTCTTCTAACTCGATTTGCTTTTCACGCTCAATGATTTTAACGCGCATTTGCTCTTCTGTAACACCTTGTTGTGCTTTCGCTTGTTGTAATTCGTAAGAAAGATCCGCGTCTGCTCGAGCTTGTTCTTGCTCTCTCTTATAAGATTGTACTTTTAATTCTTTATGTTTTTCAGCTTCAGCGATTTGAGCATCACGTTGATATTCAGCTTCTTTTGCTTCTTTCTCAGCACGTGCTTTTTCAATACGTGCTTCTTTTTCACGCTCTGCGTTCGCAATTGTTGCATCACGCTTAACGGTAGCAATTTGCGGCTGACCAAGCGCATCTAAGTATCCGTTTTTATCCATTATTTCTTTAATTGTGAAAGAAACAATGCGAAGTCCCATCTTCTTTAAATCTGTAGAAGCTACTTCATGTACCTTTTGAGCAAATTGCTCTCTATTACTATACGCATCTTCTACTGTCATAGAAGATAAGATTGCACGTAAGTGACCTTCTAAAACCTCTTTTGCTTCTACTTTTAACTCTTCCGTTTCTTTTCCTAAATATTGCTCAGCTGCAGTAGATACTTCTTCAATTGTAGAACCTACTTTAATAATAGAAACACCATTTACTGTAACTGGAACACCTTGCTTCGTATACGTATCGCGTGTACCAACTTCTAATTTGTAGTTTAATAGGCTTAAAGGTTCTGCTCTTTGCATAATTGGAACTACGAAAGTACCGCCCCCGCGGATAATCTTAATCTTCTTTCCATCATCAGTGGTAACAACATTCTTTCCTCCACCAAGCCAGTTCCCTGTAACAATTAACGCTTCATCTGGACCAACCGTACGATACTTCGTAATGAATACTAAAATGAGTAGAATTAAAATTGCCAGTAAAACTCCACCGATAATTAATGGAATCGTCATGTAAATTCCCCCTTATAATTTTGGTTTCTTTAAAGAATAAGCGATGTTTTGTACAAGTAAAACACCATCTTGGACTCCCTCGATAATAACCTCTGTTCCTTGCGAAATATCTTTTTTCCCAACTGTTTTAGCTGGGATTGCATTACTTCCAAATTGGGATGAAATTAATACTTCACCAAATCCTTCTGTAGGAATTGTCGTAATGACTTCTCCTTTGCAACCGATAAATTCATCCATACGTTGTACGGTATTTTGTTCTGCTTCTGCAATCGGTTTTAAAATTAGTATTTTCATGATGAAAACACCGATAAAAGATATAGCAAATGCAGCCCCGAAAATAGTAATACTATTAAAGGAAAATAAGTACTCTCCTATATAACTAAGCCCACATAACATGGCGAAGAAACTAAGTAATAAAGTAACAACGGATACAGATCCGCCCCCAAAACTAAATATCGATTCAAATATATCTCCAAAGAAGATATAAATAACAGTGAGTATAGTAGCAATAATAAATCCGTATAAATAAATTGTTTCAAGTGGATAACCAAACAAAACCATTTCTTATCCCCCTCTCTTAAACAATCCCTTTTTTGTTATGTTTATGCCCCACCTCTTTCAAAGATTATAGTTCTTAATTTTCAGTTATTTATCTTTTAAAGAAAAACCTGTAAGACAGGCCTCTAAAAAAGAACAGGAGAAACCTATTGTGACAGGCTCCTCCTAGAAAATAACCGATATATTATATATCTATATAATATACTATTTTCCACAAAAAGTAAAGTTAAACATACATTGGAAAAGCACTTATTTTCCCCCGCGTTAACGGGCAGTAAGACTCCCACTGATTAAAGTTCACTTTACTGATAATGAGTACGTTCCATCGCCATTATCATATTTATATACATACAAGTAATACTTGCCTGGTTTTGCATTAAATTTCGCTTCTATATGATTCCCATTGGCTTGACCGTAAGCTGCATAATTTTGCATATCTGATTCATGGTGAAGTACCCATGTCATCCCAATTCCATACTCATTTAAA
Source organism: Bacillus cereus group sp. BfR-BA-01347 (assembly GCF_022663835.1). Taxonomy (NCBI): domain Bacteria; kingdom Bacillati; phylum Bacillota; class Bacilli; order Caryophanales; family Bacillaceae; genus Bacillus; species Bacillus cereus group sp. BfR-BA-01347. The sequence continues at coordinate 180,257 of NZ_JAKUGG010000010.1, forward strand.
ACAGAAATGTCGATATCTTTCGCTGATGCTACATTAAATGTATAAACATCAGTGTGGTCCCCGCCAATAAGACTGCCTTTTATCGTACTATTTAGCCCGATACGATTTGCTTCCTCTGGACGATTATTTGGTTCTGATTCTGTTAAACTTCCATCTTTAATCGTAACAGTTGTTTCGCTTCTGCTCTCTTTGCCTTTATCATCTTTTACTCTTAACGATACTTTATAAGAACCTTCTCTTTCATATACATGTACTGGATTCACTTCTGCACTTGTGCTTCCATCTCCAAATTCCCATAAATAAGAAACAATTTTTCCATCTTCATCGTTTGAGCCATCACTTTTAAATTGAATTCCCTCTTTTACAAGACCACTATAGGGACCATTTATATTAACCGTTGGAGCTTTATTTTCTCCATCATCTTTTGCGATTCCATGGAAGACTACATCATATTCAAATTCATTTGAGCTATTCACACGATAATTGACGAAGTATGCTGTAACAGTTTTATAGCCACTCCATTCTTTCTGTGCCAGTTGTTCTAGAGCTTCATTTACTCTTTTGCTCATTGCTTTCCAATCTTCTGACTCACCTTTTGTTACATTACCTGTAAATGTGCCTTCTAGTGTAAATGTATTAAAGAATTGAGAGCTATGTTTTGTCATTTTTGCATCTTTCATCGGTAATGTATCACTAATTTCGTTCTTCACCGCTGCTAATGACTTCGTTGCATGTTCAGCTAAATAATCATCAGCTACTTCTGGTACAGTGTATGTATCTTGATTATCAATTAACTGCTGCATATACTCTTGATACTCTCTATTTAACTTAGGATCTTTACTTAGATTTTCACGATATGCATCATAATTTTTCACGTCATTCGCACGAATCAAATCTTGGATTTTATCAAATGTTTCAAACTGATGCGTATATAAGTAAGACTGCAATGCAAACGAGTAATTATAGAAATCCCAAGAACCGTATTTAGCAAATAGTGTACGCTCTGCTGTATAACGACTTGCAGGATCAGATGATAATCCGCTAATTATACTCTTTCTTGGTACAACGTTATTCGTACGAGTAGATCCTGCGAAAAACTCTGCATTTCCTTCCTGGAACCAAGTTAGCCTTTCATTTTGATACATATCTCCTCTTCCAAATAAACCAGGAACTTCATATCTCCCTTGCAGATAATGAGTAAATTCATGACGGAATAACTCTTCTAAACTATAAATACTTTGCTCCGGTGTACGCTCATATGTAAAGAATGTACCTGTCTCTTCAATATAAATTCCACCGTTGTTTGTTTCATATCCATACAATTGTCTATTTAACTGATATTCATCTGGACTATTATAAATTACGATCGTTAATACATCATCCGCATTTCCTGGCTCTAACGCTTTGTCATTTCCAATTACACGGTGATACTGTGCCTTTACTTCCTTCGCAGCCCAATATAGTCTCTTAATTTTTTCTTCTGATACTTTATCTCCTGTTTTGAACACAATTGATCCATCGTCGAATGTATACGTTTTTGGTAAGTATTGCTCTTTTCCTTCTTTACGTATTTTCTCTAAATCTACTGTATTCCCGCTATAATCTTTACCATTATAATTTGTTGTAATTTGTTCTACCGCAACAAAATACGGTTCACTTAAGCGCGGGTACATATGCATTGCTTGTGTAACAACCTCTAATCCTTTATTTGGATTACTATGAAACTTCCCTAAACGGCTAGCAAAATAAATGCCATTATTAACGAGCCATTTATTTTCTGGCGTTACTTCATTTAGAAGAGCAATACGATTTATTTCATTAATAAACCCATCTACTTTTCCATACCACATCGTTTCATTCGCTTCTTTACGAGCTTCAGTTAAGTACGACTGTATATCATAGTCAATACCTTGCATAATATCGTATATTGCTTGTCCCTTCATTCGATCATTTACATAAGTAGTATAATTATCATTGTATTGCTTTAAAATATTCGATGCGTATTGAACCGTTTCAACATCGCTTGAAGCATTACTAATTAATTTACCGTATGCAGATACGACTGTATCTTGTTCAACTGTACCAAGCTTAAAGTTTGGATTGTTTGCGATTGCTTTTAAAGCAGGTAAACATTTATCCTGAAAGCTTCTTTCATTTAAGTCGCTTAATTCACTATTATAAAATGCAAGATAAAAAGCTGAACGCAGCACTTCAGTAAACGTTTGAATTCCTTTTGAATCATCTTTTGTAAATGTACTACCTCTATGAGCTAATTCATCTATAATGACTTGCATTTTTCCTTTATCTTTATAAAAAGCCTTTGCATCTTCATTAAACTGGAATAAGTCTGTAATTTGGTGCCACTTAATACTGCCTAACGTTTCAACTAATTCTTGATCATTCATTTTGTTTAAATCAGCCATTGAATAGCTTTCTTTAACTTGCTTTACTGCAGTTTTCTTCGTAATAGATGCTGGTCGCTGTGAAAAATCTCCTACTTTTAAACGTTCTTGAAATGATAAAGTTTCATCAACTTTTGAAATATGTCCAACTTCATCTACCGACTTTTCAATTCCAACCGGTTTCGTTTTCAACACGTTATACGGTACTTTTTCTTCCGCTGCTGCATGAGTTTGAAGTGCGCCTAACGATAAAGCCATTGTACTAATGCTAAGCATCACTTTATTGATCTTTGATTTCTTGTTCATATCCTTGCCCCCTATTTTAATATTCCATTCAAGAATTTAACATAAAATCTGGATGTAACAATATAAAATGCAATATTTCATATTATTTCTTCCTATAATTTGTACATATCGTGAACACATTGCTCTTTACCTCCCTAAAACAAATTGCATCCTTTCACATTATAAAAAGGGAATTTTTTGACAATTAAAAACTTAATTGTTATGATTATTATAATTGTTAACTTTATTAAATAAGGGTGGGATTCTATGATAAAAAAAGAAAACAGTGTATTTTATATCTCCTTCTTGCTAACAACATTATTCATTATATGGGGAATTACCCCAGCAAGTTGGATACAAGGCTACGATTTACAAAGTGTTACATCTTCTTTAAACTCATTTATCCTCAATAAATTTGGATGGTTTTACTCTCTACTTATGACTACAATGATTATTTTGGCTGCTTATTTAGCATTTTCTAAGTACGGTTCTATTCGTCTTGGTAAAGATGGAGAAAAGCCAAAATATAATTATCCATCTTGGCTATCCATGTTGTTTGGGGCAGGAATGGGAATTGGACTCCTTTTTTATGGAATCGCTGAACCGATTTCACATTTTACAGATCCATTAACAGGAAAAGCAGGTACAGAAGAAAGCGCCAAACTCGCTATGCAATATTCATTTTTCCACTGGGGACTCTTTCCGTGGTCACTATACGCAATGGTCGCTTTAACAATTGCATATTTCACATTCCGCAAACAAAAAGGTAGCACTATCGGGGCTACAGTTACTCCATTATTTAATCGATCGAAAAATTCCCGTATCGGAAAAACAGTTGATATTTTAGCTGTTTTAGCTACAGTATTTGGCATTGTACCATCTGTTGGGATTGGTGCTCAACAAATTGCTGGGGGATTAAGCTATTTATTCCCTTCTATTCATAACACTTTACTTACTCAGCTCGTACTTATAGCTATCTTCGCCGCTTTATATTTAACAAGTGCACAAACCGGCTTAGATCGTGGGATTAAATATTTGAGTAACTTGAATTTCTCTCTTGCAGGTATTTTACTCGTCTCTTTCTTACTTTTAGGACCAACTGTATTTATTATGAAATACTTTACCTCTACACTCGGTTCTTATATCGGGGCTTTACCTAGTATGGGATTAAATTTAGGAGCATTTAATGAAAAATCCTCTTCTTGGATTGAAAACTGGACTATTTTCTATTGGGGATGGTGGATCTCTTGGTCTCCATTTGTCGGTACATTTATCGCCCGTATTTCTAAAGGACGCACAATAAAAGAATTTATTTTTGGAGTTGTATTAGTCCCGACTCTTATCTGTACATTTTGGTTTGCAGTATTTGGTGGTACCGCAATCCATATGGAAATGTTCCAATCGCTTGGAATAGCTGATGAAATTGCAAAAAATGGTACAGAGATTGGATTATTTGCTGTTATTTCACATCTACCATTCTCTACATTTTTAACGATTATCGGGTTAATTTTAGTAGCCACATTTTTCGTTACTTCTGCCGACTCGGCAACATTTGTTGTTTCAATGCAAACGAGTAACGGAAGCTTATCACCGAAAAATAGTTTAAAACTTATATGGGGATTAACAATCGCGATAATTGCCGCTATTTTATTACAAGCTGGAGGATTAAATGCACTACAAATTGCAGCTATAATCGCAGCACTACCATTTTCTATCGTAGTCGTTCTTATGGTTGCTTCGCTCTTTAAAGAGCTACGAAAAGAAGATGTTAATTTGCAAACGAAAGAAGTGCCGAAAAAAATAAAAAAGGTTATGTAACGATTGGCGCCTCAAATCACTTCTAAATCCGTAATAAAACCCATTCATATGAAATATCATTTTCATATGAATGGGTTTTTCACTCTATTATATAGTGTTGTAAACATGCTTTTTCCTCAAAACCTACTTTCTTGTACAATTTCATCGCATGATCATTATTCGTATTCAAACATAGTACTATCTCTCTCATCCCTTGGAAAGAGAAAATATACTGAATTGCAACTTGTAATAACTGCTCTCCGACACCTTTTCCATTTATATCCCCCTTAAAAAAGACATTATCATAAGCCTATTTCAAAATGAAACTGCCATGATAATGTCTTCTCAAAAACTTATACAATTATTTTACAATATAATAAGATAACACGTTATTTATTTCTTAAATAATCTCTTTCTAAATACAAACATACTCAGTGCTGAAAGAACTAATGCTACGCCTGAAAGTAACTTTGATGTATTCGCTTGTCCACCTGTTGCTCCTAATGATTTCTTACTTTCTTCCTGTTTATTAGCAACTGGTTTATTTTCTTTCATAACTTGATGATTCATGTTTTGTTCTTGGACTACTTCGGATGGATTTACTGCTTCTTTTGAACCTTCAATTTCTTTTCCTGTTTCTTTCCCCTTCGCTTTCGACTCTTCAACTCCTGTTGTTAGCTCGTCCACTTCTTCTTTTGGCTCTTCAACTTCTTTTGCCGGTTCTTTCACTTCTTCTTTTGTTTCTTCAACTTCTTTTACCGGTTCTTTCACTTCTTCTTTTGTTTCTTCAACTTCTTTTACCGGTTCTTTCACTTCTTCTTTTGTTTCTTCAACTTCTTTTACCGGTTCCTTCACTTCTTCTTTTGTTTCTTCAACTTCTTTTACCGGTTCCTTCACTTCTTCTTTTATTTCTTCAACTTCTTTTATCGGTTCTTTCACTTCTTCTTTTGTTTCTTCAACTTCTTTTACCGGTTCTTTCACTTCTTCTTTTGGTATTAATTTTTCTACTATATTCTGCATTACAATGCCACTATATAATATGCCAGTCTCATAATGATCTGCATCTAAATCAAATTCATATATTTTTTCTCCTAAAGTACGCCAAATGATTCCCTCATCAGTAAGCGTTCCACCTTCACTCTTTAGTATAATCTTTTCAATTGGCTCTCCCTCTAAATTATATACAGGAATTTTCACTTCTTTATTTATTTCTGCATCATCTAAAATGACCTTTTGCCTTCTAACATCAATTGTCCCCCACTGACCTAATTGTATTAATGGCCTTACATCACGAATCTCATTTTCAGCTAATTTTAAACTAAGTAAGTCTAACATTGAGCCAAGAACCGTTACATCTTTAATACGATTATCTGTAAGATTTAACCATTGCAAATTTTTCAATAAAGATAACGGTGTTGTATCTTCAATTTGATTATGAGATACATTTACATCGTTCAATTGTTTCAAGTTTGAGATAAACTCTATATTTTTTAGGCCTACTCCTTCTATAGTGAGTTTTTCTAAATTCGTCATGTACTCTAAACCTGTTATATCTTTTATCTCTTTTCCTTTTTCTTTAAGTATCTCTACTGTTTTAATCTGTAATAAATCTTCTTTTGTTATAGGAGCGTTTAAATTCTCTCTACCTAAATTCTCTTTATTAATATGTTGTTGTAAATTTTTATCGAGAATTACATTTTCCTTTTGTTCATTATTCTCTTTTATTGTTTCCTTGATTTCGTCTAATCTTTCAACAACATTTTGAATTACTGTTCCATTAAACTTAATACGATTGTCTTCTGGATTTATATCCAACATAAATTCATATGTTTTTTCACCGGTAGTCCCCCATTTAACAGAACCATTATTAACGAGCCCATCTTCACTCTTCAATTGAATAGTATCAAGTGGCTCTCCTTATAAATTATAGATAGGTATTTTAACTTCCTTATCTTTTTCTACATTATCTAAAAAGATTTTTTGTCTTTGAATATCGATATATATTCTTTTTCCTAGCTCTTGAACAGGTCTAACATCACGAATTTCATTTGAACCTAGCTTTAAATCATATAAGTCTGTTAAGTGACTAAGTGGCGTTATATCTGAAATATAGTTTTCTTCTAAATTAAGTGATTGTACAGTAGATAATCTTGATAAAGGTTCGATGTTTTCTAATTCATTTTTAGCAAGATCTAACTCTACTAATTTTTTCATTGATGTAATATGTTCAATATTCGTAAGTCCATTGTTACTTAAAGATAAGTTTTTTACATTTTTCAATTGCTCAATTCCAGCAAGGTTATCATTACTAATTTGATTATTTGCCACAGTCAAAGTCCTTAAAGATTTCACTGTAAATAATGGTTTAATATCTTTTATATAATTACTATTTAAATCTAGCATTTTAATCTTCTTCATTTGGCTTAATGGGCTTAAATCTGAGATTTTATTGTTTCTCAAAGTTAAAAACTCAATATGCTCTAACTTAGCCAAAGGTCCAATATCTTCAAGTTCACCATAGGTTATACTTAATGATTTCAATTGTCTCAAGTTCGAGATAAATTTTATATTTTTTAACTTAACTTCTTCCAACGTTAAGTTTTCTAAGTTCGTCATATATTCTAGACCACTTACGTCTTGTATTCCTTTATTTTTAGCTTCAACGACTATTAAGGATTTAACTTTTAATAAATCTTCCTTAGTTATTGGATTATCTAGATTCTCTCTATTCAAGTTATATTTATTAATATGCCTTTGTAATTGCTTATCTACTATTACATTCGCATCTTGTTGATCCACTTTATCCTCTTTATTTTCCTTTTGTGCTTCTGGAACATCTTTATCTAAATTCAATGTATTTACTTCAAACTGTACTTGGTACTTATTGTCATAGGCCATCGTTGGAATATAAATATGCATTCGCATATTATACCTTTTTCCTAATTCCCCTACTTCAAACTGAATCACTTTCGTTCCATTTTTCTTTTTATCTTCTGATATTACTTTCACATCATGAAACACACCTGGAGTATGAATATCCTCTGTTTTCAAGTATTGAAAGAAATCACTATCACTTAACGTTGCTGTTACAATTTTCTTTCCATTCTCAATTGTTAATTTCGGATCCTTTATATAAACAGCTGCCATAGACTCTTCATTCGTTTTATCTTTATAAGCTTTAATAACAGCATCATATGTACCATCTTCTAAACCTTGTCCAGTTTTATTCGCCTCAATTGCTACTGCTGCTAAAGCAGGTGTCGAATATACAGCAAACGGAAGTGATAACGCCGCCGCTATAATCATTGCATTTATACGTTTTCTTTTATTTTGTTTCAACTTTACATCTCCTCCGAAATATATAATTCGAAATGTAATCATTTCTCGAATAAATGATAATGATTTTCATTATCATTGTCAACTAGAGAAATAAAAAGTTTACAAAAAAAAGAACCTCTTTAAAAGAGGTTATGCCATTTTCTCACCTGATTCTTCTCTAAAAAAGCTTTTCATCGCATGAAACACGTCTGCTTTCTGCTTTAAAATATAGTATCTAAAATTTTCATCTTTAATATTTTTATAGGCTGACATGAGTGTACTGTGGCGGTTATACTGGTTCACTTCCCCATACCCAAACATATTACACTTCTTCATTAGCTCTTCAACAAGCTTTACACATCTAGCATTATCTGATGTTAAATTATCACCGTCTGAAAAATGGAATGGATAAATATTATAGCGGTCTGGTGAATATTTATTATCGATTAGCTCGAGTGCTTTTTTGTATACAGAAGAACATATCGTTCCGCCACTTTCTCCTTTTGAGAAAAACTCTTCCTCTGGAACTACTTTTGCCTCCGTATGATGGGCAATAAATTCAATATCTACTGTTTCATACTTCGTTCTTAGAAATCGCGTCATCCAGAAAAAGAAGCTACGTGCCATATATTTCTCCCATATTCCCATCGATCCACTCGTATCCATCATCGCTAATACAACAGCTTTTGAATCTGGCTTTAATACTTCATTCCAAGTGCGGAACTTTAAGTCTTCTTGGTGAATCGGATGAAAAGATGCTTTACCACTCATTGCATTTCGTTTATATGCCGATATCATTGTTCGTTTCTTATCGATATTTCCCCATAATCCTGTTTTTCTAATGTCATTAAATTCAACATGTTCAATCCGGTTTTCATCCATTTCTTTTCTCTTTAAATTAGGCAGTTCTAACTCTTTGAAAAACGCTTGCTCTAATTCTAAAATAGAGACTTCAGCTTCATAGTAATCTTCCCCAGCTGCATCTCCTGCTCCTTGCCCTTTTCCTGGCCCTTTTTGTTTTTGACCACCTGATCCATCTCTCGCAACGACATCACCAACTTTGCTGTCACCGTTTCCTTGCCCAACATGTTTATTTTTATCATAATTGTATCTAATCTTATATTCATCTAGAGAACGAATTGGTATTTTTACAACATCCTTGCCATTAGACATAACTATACTTTCTTCTGTTACAAGATCGGGTAAATTATTTTTAATTGCCTCTTGTACTTTTTCTTGATGGCGCTGTTGGTCGTCATATCCTTTGCGATGGAGGGACCAGTTTTCCTGTGAAATCGTATAATTTGGTTGATTTTCTTCGCCCATTCCTTTCCCTCCTTACTGTAATTGTCTTCCTGTATGAACAGCAATCTATAAATTTTGTTCTGTAATGTGCAAGCTAGAATGTTTGAAAGGTAACTGCCCACAGAAAATCATCCCATAAACATTTATAACGTTTTTCATACAATACCCCGAGCATCCTAAACAAAATTTTGCCACTCACATAATAGAAAGAAATATTCAGCCACTGATAAGAAAGAAACACAATGCATTGTTGCACACATTTTTACTTTGCAACATATTGTATTGTGTTGGCTTTTTTCGTATGAATGGTTGGTTACTCTATCATATGCATATTGTAAAAATAATTGACAATAAATTCATAAAATTGCATCTTAATTTATTATATTTGGACAAGGTATGACACTTTATACACATATGAACGGATAATAAAACGCTGTCCCGCAAAATACAAGAGACAGCGTTTTGTTATCAAACTATCGGTTTAGCAAACTACCTACATAGCGTAATAATTCATTCGCAGATGAAGAATTATAGCCGTGCTCATCAATTAAGCGTGCAACAACATCATTTATTTTCTTAAGCTGATTTTCGTCTGGCGTTTTCGTTGATGTTGTAATTTTCACTATATCTTTTAAATCAGCAAATAGTTTTTTCTGAATCGCTTCGCGAAGACGTTCATGTGAATTATAGTCAAAACGTTTTCCTTTACGCGCATAAGCAGAAATGCGAATTAAAATTTCTTCACGGAATGCTTTCTTAGCATTTTCTGAAATTCCAATTTGCTCTTCAATTGAGCGCATTAGCTTTTCATCTGGACTCATTTCTTCACCTGTTAATGGATCACGTAATTTCGATTTATTGCAATATGCTTCAACGTTATCTAAGTAATTATCCATAAGTGTCTTCGCTGATTCTTCATATGAATACACGAATGCTTTTTGTACTTCTTTCTTCGCAATTTCATCATATTCTTTTCTCGCTAATGAGATGAAATTCATATAACGCTCTCGATCTTCATTACTAATTGACGGATGCTGATCCAACCCGTCTTTGAGCGATCTAAGTACATCTAACGCGTTAATAGATGGTACCTCTTTTCGAATGATTGTAGACGAAATTCGGTTAATGACATAACGAGGGTCAATACCTTTCATACCTTCATCTTGATATTCACGTTGTAATTCTTCTACATCAATCGCATTATAACCTTCTACCGTTTCTCCATCATACAAACGCATCTTTTTAATTAAATCAATATCCGGACGCTTCGGATCTTTTAAACGAGTTAAAATAGTGAACATTGCTGCAACGCGAAGTGTGTGTGGTGCAATGTGAACATTCGATACATCACTTTCACGAATCATTTTTTCATAAATATGTTCTTCTTCACTTACCCGTAAATTATAAGGAACTGGCATTACAATAATTCTTGAGTGCAATGCTTCATTTTTCTTATTTGCTATAAATGAGCGATACTCTGTTTCATTCGTATGCGCTACAATTAATTCATCTGCTGAAATAAGCGCAAATCTTCCCGCTTTGAAATTCCCTTCTTGCGTAAGTGATAATAAGTGCCATAAAAACTTCTCATCGCATTTTAACATCTCTTGGAACTCCATCATTCCTCGGTTTGCCTTATTTAATTCTCCATCAAATCGATACGCACGCGGGTCTGATTCTGAACCATATTCTGCAATCGTAGAAAAGTCCAGACTACCTGTTAAATCTGCAATATCTTGTGATTTTGGATCAGACGGGCTAAATGTACCAATCCCTGTACGGCGATCTTCAGAGAAGAAAATACGCTCTACAACTACATCCTCAATTCTTGATCCGTATTCTTGCTCTAAACGCATGACATTTAGTGGTGATAAATTCCCTTCAATTCTAACCCCATACTCATCAAAGAAATCATCTCGTAAATGATGTGGAATTAAATGCAGTGGATCCTCGTGCATTGGGCATCCTTTAATTGCAAAAATTGCTCCGCGATCTGTTCTTGAATATGTTTCTAATCCTCGTTTCAACATTGTAACTAACGTTGATTTCCCTCCACTAACAGGACCCATTAATAATAAAATTCTTTTTCTAACATCTAATCGTTTTGCAGATGGATGAAAATATTCCTCTACAAGACGTTCTAGAGCATCCTCTAATCCAAAGAGCTGATTACTAAAGAAGTTATACTTTCTTCTACCATCAACTTCTTCAATTCCAGCATCTTTTATCATATTGTAAATGCGAGAGTGTGCTGTTTGAGCCACCCATGGTCTTTCTTTCACAAGCTCCAAATACTCCGCAAACGTACCTTCCCATTGTAAACGTTCTTCTGCTTCTCGGTGCTGTTCAATCTTTTTTAGAATATCCATTATAGCTCCTCCCCCATCTCCTTGTTCAATCGGATTATTATAAAAGGTATGCTAGGATGTCCTTAAACATTCTTTAAATCAAAACGAAATATATAATAGCACGCTAAAATTCTCTCCAAAATTCAAAGAAAATTCTGTATAATATAGGTATTAACGTTTTTACACTGCTATTCATTATAAATAAATTCTTTTCTTCTAAGAACCTTACATACATTTTGGATAATAAATAAAACTCATGAACCGAAAAAAGTAAGGAGGATATTAGTATGAAATTATTATTAATTTTAGGTGTATCACTCACATTTCTTACAGCTATTTTTACATCCGGTTACAACGACAAACCAGGTACACATAAAAAATGATGTGCTTTTAGCACATCATTTTTTTATTTATAATACATATTTTCCATATCATATTTGGATATTGGTCGGCTATAATAATAACCTTGTACAAGCTTCACATTCTTTTCTTTCAAAAACTGTATTTGCTCCTTTTTTTCTACTCCCTCTGCAATTACATTCAATTCTAAAGTATGAGCTAAATGAATAATTGCAGCTGTAATATTCGTATCACGTTCATCTATATGTATACCCTCCATAAAAGAACGATCAATTTTTAAAGTATCAATTGGATATGTTTTTAAATAACTTAAAGATGAATAGCCTGTTCCAAAATCATCTAAATGAATCTTTAAATTTTGTTCTTTTAATTGTATTAACACTCTCTTCGATATATCTTTATGTATAAGAGCTCCTTCTGTAACCTCTATCGCTAATAAATGAGCTGGTACATTGTACTTATGTAAAGCCCGTGTAATCATCTCTATTAATGTAATAGAACGAAAGTGTCTAGCTGAAATATTAACCGCAATTGGGACCACTTCATATCCTTTATTTAACCATTCGCGCAGTTGCTGACACACTTGATTTACTACCCATTCATCGAGCTTAATAATAAAGCCTGTTCTTTCTGCCAACGGAATAAATTGGTTTGGAGAAACAAGTCCTAATTCCTTATTCTCCCACCTTATTAAAGCTTCCATACTAGCTATTTTTTTCGTTTCAATATTAATTTTTGGCTGATAATATAAGAAAAATTCATTTTTTTCTATAGCACGATGTAACTGGTTTTCTATTATAAACCTTTGTTCACGCTCACAGTCTAATCCACTACAATAAAAATGATAATGTCCTTTTCCTTTTTCTTTTGCTTTTTCTAAAGCAGCATCGACTCTCTGAAATAGTATTTTTTCATCTTCTCCATCTGCTGGAACCATTACAATTCCAATTGACGCACTTAAATATACATCTTCTTCTTCGATTACAAAAGATTCACTAATATTTTTCAGTATGCTTTTTGCAATTTCCTCTACATATTCTTTCGTTATATTTTCTATCAACATAACAAATTGATCATCGTGTTCTCTAAATAAGTGCATATCTTCTATTTTTAGATTGCTTAAACATTCTGTAACTTTTTGTAATACTTTATCTCCCTCTTTATGACCAAATGTATCATTAATACGATGAAACTCATCTAAATCTATAAATACAAGTGCAAAATTTACACTCTCATTTAAAAAAGTATTTAACTTATTTGTACATGAAATTCTATTCATTAATCCCGTTAACTGGTCATAGTAAGCTAAATATTCTGTTCGCATTTCGTTTAATACTTGCCTTGTAACATCTCTCGTAACAATATAAATCCCAACAATTTCACCGTTCACAATAATCGGGATAGTTCTCAAAGAAATATATAGCTCGTACCCTTCTTTATGAACATATTTCTTTGAAACAATTTGTTTTGCTTTTCCTTGCATCGATCCCTTAAATATAATTTGAAAATCTTTTTCATATTCTTTATTAATGAATTCAAAAATAAATTTATTATTTAATTCCTCATACCGGTATCCAAATATTTCATACGTTGCCGGATTTGCATATGTAACTCTCCCTATAGAATCTATAGATATAATTGAGTCATTATTATATTCCAGTAACGACTTAAATAACATTTGTTTTTCCTCTATCTCTGTCTTCTCCTCAATTTGAGCTGTAATATCTCTTGTAATACAAATAATAAATTGACATATTCCTTCTTCGTCGCAGACAGGATTAAGTGAAGATTCATAATGTATCTCACCTTTTGGTAAATTGACTACATCACAAAAGGTGTGTGCTTTCGCTTCTCTCACTACTTTTGCATATTGCCTTTGCAATATCCCCGCTATATCTTTTGGTAATACTTCTGCAAAAGTTTTTCCATAGCACTCTTCGCTTAACCTAGCATAATCCATTCCTATTTTATTCACATACATATATTGAAACGTTTCATTATCAATAACTTTCAATATGAATACTAAATCTTGAATAGCATGTAATAATCCTTGTCTAATTAAATCCATATCTATCATACTTAAAAAGGTATTTTGATTACTATATTCTTCCTTCATATTTATCTCAACCCGTCTTATCTATTTTTAATCATATATCCCATTCTATATGATTATGTCTCCTCTTTTAAATGTATGATTATATATTATTTTTATTTTATAAAAAAAAGTCGCCATATGGCGACTTTTAATAAACGATTTCTAAATCTAATCCAGGGTAATTTTGTTGACGGAACGCTTCATAAATTAAAATTGCTGCTGTATTAGATAAATTTAATGAACGTACTTTATCTGTCATTGGAATACGTAAACAATGATCAAAGTTTTCTTCGATTACATTAGCTGGTAAGCCGTTTGTTTCTCTTCCAAATACAAAATAGTAATCCTTCTCGCGCTTGCTATAGTCAAACGCTGTATGAGCTTTCTCGCCATACTTTGTTAAATAGAAGAATTCACCGTCTTTATTTTTTTCATAAAATTCTTCAATTGAATCATAGTACGTAATTTTTACGTGCTGCCAATAATCTAATCCTGCACGCTTTAACATTTTATCATCCGTTGAAAATCCAAGCGGTCTAATCAAATGTAATTCTGTTCCAGTTGCTGCACAAGTACGAGCAATATTCCCTGTATTTGCTGGAATTTCTGGCTGATATAAAACAACATGTACTCCCACGCGATATTCACCTCTGTTTTTTGTCTACTACGTATTATACCACTTGAGCGAAAAATCTCTACCCATTAATAATATGAAAGAATTTATATTTCATTTGTGGTGTATATTTACTAGAGTCTTCATAGTTCCAATAACGTCGACGGCTATTCGCTGAATGTGCATTTACAAGCGGCATACCATCTGCATCTTTTGCTACTACAATCGTCGTATGATTCCATCTTCCGTCATCCTCGAAATCATAAGCAATGACATCTCCAAGAATAAGTTCTTCTGGCCTCTCTACCGCCTCTGCTCGAAGTCCTGTTGTAGCACCTGACAAATACCAATAAAAAGAATGTGCAACAGCCCAGCTCCAGCTCCACTGATTCTCCCTTTGCCACCATCCTTTACGAATATTGGGATATCCGCTCATAGGTACTTCTCCAGTATGAAGACATTGAGAAATGAAATTCGTACAATTATCAGGGAAATTACGATACATAGGATTTCGGTCATCCCACCAACGCTCTGCATATTTCACTGCCTCTAAACGATTATACTGATAAGAACCGTACTTCTCTTTCGTAATTTCCCTTTCTAATGTCTCACCCATTCTAATTTCTTCTGACACTTCAATAGCATAATCGCCTATAATCCGACTATTATTTAAACAAACTCTTCGTTTTAATTGTTCCTCTTCAATATAAAATAATTCTTTATGCTTAATTAAATATTTAAAATGTATTTGATAATCAATTTCTTGATGGTCATTACTATTTAATTGTCTAATGAAAGAAACATCCGCAGTTGCTTTCACTATATGTGCACTACGTCTTTGAAACAATTGTTTCTTTCTCAGTGCCATTTGTAGTAAATCCTCAGCAATACCATCCACATTCGTTCTTTTCTCCGTTATATATGCTAAAAATTGTTGTAATTGGTTTTCAATCTTCGTTTTTACAACCATTCTGTCTCCCTCCCATATTACAATATGAAAAAGGGAAATATTATCTACTCTTTTTTCTGTGCTAACAATTCAAGCCCGCGATTCATTTCATGAAGCACTTCTTCATCTTTCTCACGTTCCATCGCTTTCTCAATCGCTTCGCCTACTCCATCTCCGCCAATTTTCCCAAGTGCCCATGCTGCCGTTCCGCGTAGTACTGGTCTTGGGTCATCTTTCATAACACCAATTAAATCAGGAATTGCCGATGTTTCTTTAAAATGTGCTAATGCTAAAATCGCATTTCTTTGCAGTGGCTTTTTCCCTCTCCATGACCCTGACATAATCCCATATTTCTCTTTAAAATCACGATTACTAATTGTTAAAAGTGGCGTTAATAATGGTTTAACTAGCTCAGGATCCGGCTCCATCTCAGGATGATTATGAAAATCCATTCCTTTGTTTTTCGGGCAAACAGTCTGACACGTATCACATCCATATATACGATTTCCTATTTTATCGCGATATTCTTCAGGTAGGAATCCTTTCGTCTGTGTTAAAAACGCAATGCACTTCTTCGAATCTAACTGTCCCCCCTGTATTAAAGCACCGGTAGGACAAATATCGATACATTTCGTACAGCCCCCGCATTGATCTTCTATCGGCTTATCTGGCGGGAATGGAACATTTGTAATCATTTCCCCTAAGTATACGTACGAACCAAATTCAGGTGTAATAATAGAGCAGTTTTTACCGCTCCATCCAATGCCTGCACGCTCTGATACAGCTCGATCACTTAATTCACCTGTATCAACCATGGACTTCACTTCTATATCCGGAAGTTTTTCAATTAAATATGCTTCTAATTTTTGCAAACGATCTCGTAAAACAAGATGATAATCTTGTCCCCAAGAAGCACGACAAAAAATCCCACGGCGTTCTCCACGCTTACTTAATGGTGCATTTTTTAATTTTGAAGGATATGCTAAAGCAATCGCAATAATTGATTTAGCACCCGGTAATAACAGTTGCGGATTCGTTCTCTTCTCTATATCAGGCTCTTCAAATCCAGATTGATAATTTAATTGTTGTTGCTGGATTAAGCGCTGCTTTAATTCCTCAAAAGGAGAAGCACTCGCAAAGCCTATTTTATCTATGCCAATTGTTTTACTATACGCAATTACATCTTGCTTTAATTGTTCAAAATCCACTCTTAATCGCCTCCTCAGATGAATCCATCCCTTATGTAACGACTCTATTGGTTAGTAATTCACTTTTGGAATACTATTATTTACTTCTATTTTCGCATGTAATTAGGTTTTTCAAACATTAAAAAACGCAATGCCTCGTTTATCTCGGAAACGAAACACTGCGTTGATCACAATTTATAGAAAAACATTTAATAAAATTTGGAGCGGGTGAAGAGAATCGAACTCTCGACCAGAGCTTGGAAGGCTCTTGTTTTACCACTAAACTACACCCGCAAATATGAATTACATATAAGATATTAGAATAACTTATGTAAAGTAGTATAGCATGTAAAAAAAGTAGAGGCAAGAATTTTATCGAAAAAAGTCGAAAAAGTGATGAGAGACCTCATCACTTTTTCAATTCTTTATCAATTGCCTTCTTCATACTATCGAAATCAGGGTTTGCAAGATTTCCGTTTACATATACAGAAGGAGCACCTTGAACTTTTAATTTTTGAGCACGATCTGAATCTTTACGTACTTTTTCTTTAATGTCTTTACTGTGTAAATCTTTCTTAAATTGCTCTACATCAACTTTTGGAAGTTTTTCTTTCACAATGCTAAGAAGCAAATCTTCTGTAATCCATTCTTCCGTATCTTTCTTTTGATTTTGATAAATCTCATCATAGAAAATCCAGAATGAATCTTTATCTTGTTTATAAATTGCTTCACCAGCTGCTGCACCTAAATCCGAGTCTTTTCCGATAAATGGGAAGTTAATAAAATATAACTGCACTTTGCCTTTATCAATATACTCTTCTTTTAATCGAGGTAATACTGTTACATCCCAAGTACGACAAGCAGGACATTTAAAGTCTCCAAATTCAACTACCTTAACTGGAGCATCATCTTTCCCTAAAGATTGTTGCGTAGAATAAGCAAACATCTCATTCCCTTTATCTTTTTTGTCATTTATGATGCTATACGCAATTGTTCCAATTACAATCAATACTGCGATAGAAAAAACTATACCAAGAGCCATGAGTTTATTTGATTTCATATACATTCCTCTTTAAATTCATATTCTGTATACAGCATTGTACACAATACACATAATATCAACACTTATATACGTCACGCAATGAACACGCTCACATAAATTACAAAAACACAATAATTGTGACGATATTGTGTCACAATTTGTCACAATTTATTCAAAAAAAGAAGCTCCTCTGTAGGAACTTCTCTTAACTTACTGCTTTTTTACGCGCGCTATTTAACATCGACTGCTCTATTTTTATATCATGACGAATTACTAATTTCTCACTAACTGCTTGAACATACTCATCATGGCTTATATAGCCTTCTTTCTCCATTAGTCTCAAAACGACATTTCGTCTCTCTACTGCTTTATCATAGTTTTGGGCAGGTGAGTAATAAGCAGGTGCTTTTACTACAGCAGCCATCATTGCACTTTCAGCCAACGTTAATTGGTTCACCTTTTTACCGAAGTAAAGGTTTGCTGCTTTTTCAATTCCCCACGCTCCTTCTCCATAATAAATATTACTTACATATAATTTTAAAATTTCATCCTTCGTAAATGTGCGTTCAATTTTTTTCGTATAAAAAATCTCTTTCCACTTACGAGAAAATGTACGTTCATTTGTTAAAAAGGCATTTTTAGATAGCTGTTGTGTAATCGTGCTTCCTCCTTGCACGACACCACCAGCCTTTATATTCTCAACTGAGGCCCTAATAATTGCTATATAATCTAAACCGTTATGATGATAAAATCTTTTATCTTCTGTCGCAATAAATGCATGTGTTAATGATTCTGGCACCTCTAACTTAGCCGGTACATGTAATTTACTAATATCACTTTTCTCAATCATTACATTTCCAATGAATAATAACGTACAACTTAACAATAATAATAATATAATGGCTTTATAAAAAAGTTTAGTCATTGGATTTAATGCAACTTTTTGATGATAGTTCACCCTAGATAATACTCGTTCTTTCATCTTGAACACCTCTTTTCCACACAGCATATAACTCTTACTTTAAGAATACATTGTTGTAAAAAAATATCCCATCGATTTCTCTTACACGTACCTTACATCATTGTAAGGTATAAAGTGAAACTTTAATGAGCCCTCATCAATCAGGCTTACTGCCCAGCAAATAGTGGGATAAAAAAGTATTGTATCACAGTATTTTTTTATCTACTATTCATCTGAAATATTGAATATAGGTTATGTTAAAGCACGAATAACCAATAAAAGAGAAACCCTTAAGACTATTATATTTTCACTTTACACTTTAATTATATCATCTACAAATATATATACTTTTGACTATCTAGTAATCTAAATGTATATAACATATAGATTTATTATACAGAACAAACGTTCTAACAATCAATACTAGTGCTATTATTATTTTGACCTTTTTCTTAAACAGTATACAAAAAAGAGTAGTGATTCGAATGTATCTCAAATCGGCTACTCTTTTCTTTACAATCTTCCTATTAAATTATACGGCTGTACTTCCCACGTTTCATACGGAATAAAATGTGTTGCTCTCATTGCATCAAGCGTTCTGGATTTCATATGAGGACGCGTTATATACTCATCTATGTTCTCTTCATTTAAATCAACAAATTTAGCCTCTTGTATCTCTTCAGGTTGAGTTTTTATTTCACCACTTATATATGCTACTTTAAAAACAACAGCTAGAATATGCATAGAGGTATTATAATAAACCCCTGTAATTCCGATAGGCTTCACCGTTAACCCTGTTTCCTCTTTTATTTCCCTACAGACAGCTTGATCGAGCGCTTCGCCTTCTTCTACCTGTCCTCCTGGCAACTCCCACGTATCAGCTCGCCAGTGCACTTTTGTTAATAACACTTCATTTTTTTCATTTGTTAAATAACCTGCTACAGCAACTATATGCTTTGGTGTCTTATGTTCCATATTAAGCCTCCTAGAGATAATGAATATTATATATATCCCTATAATCATATTCACTACCTACAACAAAATACCTTTAATACTTCATCACCTTAATTAACTTCATAAAAAAGACCCTATCCGCTAAGCGAAAAGGGTCATCTATCGTATTACTCTCCTAAGTCTACGTTGTGATAAACTTGTTGAACATCTTCCAAATCTTCTAATGCATCAACCATTTTCTCAAATTGTGCTTGAGCATCTTCAGGAAGTGTTACATCACTTTGTGCAAGCATTGTTAATTCTGCAACTGTAAACTCCTCAACGCCAGCACCTTTAAGTGCAGATTGTACTGCATGGAATTGATCTGGTTCAGCATACACGATAACAGAATCTTCTTCTTCTAGAATGTCACGTGCATCTACATCTGCTTCCATTAAAATTTCAAGAACTTCATCTGATGTTTTACCTTCAAGGCCGATAACAGCTGTCGCATCAAACATGTAAGCTACAGAACCGTTCACACCCATATTACCACTATTTTTGCTAAATGCAGCTCGTACATCTGCTGCAGTACGGTTTACGTTATTTGTAAGTGTATCTACAATAACCATAGCTCCATTTGGTCCGAATCCTTCATAACGAAGCTCGTCATAATTTTCTTCTGAACCGCCTTTTGCTTTTTCAACTGCACGATCAATAATTGTTCTTGGAACATTGTATGTTTTCGCACGCTCTAATACAACTCTTAGCGCTTGGTTTGATTCTGGATCTGGCTCGCCTTGTTTTGCTGCCACATAAATTTCACGCCCAAATTTCGCGTATATACGGCTTGTATTTGCATCTTTTGATGCTTTTTTGTCTTTAATATTGTTCCATTTACGGCCCATACTTTCCACTCTCTTTCCCGTTTTAAATCTACATAAAAATATTAATATGAAATATAATGTGTGTTCAACACATTTTTAAAAGAAATATAAAAAGTTCATTTTTGATTCATATTACAGACATAATATAAATCACTATCATTTTGTTCTTTCGACAAGTTATATTATACATGAATTCCTACGTTTATTACGAATTTTAGAAGCACATAGTATAATTTAACAAAAAGACTCTAACATTTCTGTTAGAGTCTTTTTATATTGCCGATACCGATTTCTATAATATTTCCATAATTACTTTCTATTGTTATATAATAAAAATAGGAAATAATTTGAAGAAAAGATGGAGGGAGAATTATGACACATTCAAAAGACAAAAAATCACATGCTTTTAAAGGAATAGGAGATAAGTTAAACCCAACTATCTATCAAGTAAGATTCATGAAATTAGATGAAACAATCCAATTTCAGGCGTTTCCTGAATTGAAGGAATTAGGGGACTGGTTAAGTACTTCAACACATATGTGGGCGTGCCACTCAACTATGTATAAGTACAACAGAGAAGAGTTTGAAAAGAAGTTTTTAGAAATTACAAACTTAACCGTTGATAATGTACTAATATCTACTGGTGGTGTCGGATTTAACTTCATGTCACCGGGGTGGAGAAATTCTCTCTAGAGTGCTCGAAAGGAATATTGTATATGCAATATTTTTTCTGCTTATTTTGTCATGTAATGAAAAGAAAACAAAAAAGCTCTATACTAATTGTATAGAGCTTTTTTACGCCGTTCATGATACCGATGGTCGGGGTCGAACCGACACTCCCGAAGGAACACGATTTTGAGTCGTGCGCGTCTGCCAATTCCGCCACATCGGCACAAAAGAAAAGGCGGCAACCGGATTTGAACCGGTGATAAAGGTTTTGCAGACCTCTGCCTTACCACTTGGCTATGCCGCCATATAAAATTTTATTGGAGCGGAAGACGGGATTCGAACCCGCGACCCCAACCTTGGCAAGGTTGTATTCTACCACTGAACTACTTCCGCAAAAATGGCTGGGCTAGCTGGATTCGAACCAGCGCATGACGGAGTCAAAGTCCGTTGCCTTACCGCTTGGCTATAGCCCATCGAATTCTTACTTAATTATATGTAAGTATCCATTAGATTATTTGTAATTTTTAAAATAAAAATGGGGCGACTGATGGGAATCGAACCCACGAATGCCGGAGCCACAATCCGGTGCGTTAACCACTTCGCCACAACCGCCATGTTGTGTAAATATATATTTGGCAGGGGCAGTAGGAATCGAACCCACACTGGAGGTTTTGGAGACCTCAGTTCTACCTTTAAACTATGCCCCTATGTAAATGGTGGAGGGGGGCAGATTCGAACTGCCGAACCCGAAGGAGCGGATTTACAGTCCGCCGCGTTTAGCCACTTCGCTACCCCTCCGAAACTTACATGGTGCCGGCTAGAGGACTTGAACCCCCAACCTACTGATTACAAGTCAGTTGCTCTACCAATTGAGCTAAGCCGGCATATTTTATTAAAATAAATGGTGGCTCGGGACGGAATCGAACCGCCGACACGAGGATTTTCAGTCCTCTGCTCTACCGACTGAGCTACCGAGCCTTATTAAAATGGCGGTCCCGACCGGGGTCGAACCGGCGATCTCCTGCGTGACAGGCAGGCATGTTAACCACTACACCACGGGACCATTTGGTTGCGGGGACAGGATTTGAACCTGCGACCTTCGGGTTATGAGCCCGACGAGCTACCGTGCTGCTCCACCCCGCGATAATACTATTCATATAAAAATTATATGGTGGAGGATGACGGGATCGAACCGCCGACCCCCTGCTTGTAAGGCAGGTGCTCTCCCAGCTGAGCTAATCCTCCAAAGTGGTGACCCGTACGGGATTCGAACCCGTGTTACCGCCGTGAAAGGGCGGTGTCTTAACCACTTGACCAACGGGCCAAATATTATAAATCCTATGGCGGAGAGCAAGGGATTCGAACCCTTGATACGCTTGTGACGTATACACGATTTCCAATCGTGCTCCTTCGGCCAACTCGGACAGCTCTCCAATGGCTCCGCAGGTAGGAATCGAACCTACGACCGATCGGTTAACAGCCGATAGCTCTACCGCTGAGCTACTGCGGAATAATATTGCCTGGCAACGTCCTACTCTCACAGGGACAAGGTCCCAACTACCATCGGCGCTAGAGAGCTTAACTTCCGTGTTCGGTATGGGAACGGGTGTGACCTCTCTGCCATCATTA